>JAGLGH010000294.1 GCA_023144115.1 Nanobdellota archaeon
TGAATTAAAACTTAATTATCCTACACTTGAATCACGAACTTCAGATTATACTCAGGAACACATATTAACCTCCACGAAAAGGGAGGATGTAAAGATTCAGATACATGCAGGAACATTGTATCTCAAAAAAACAAAGACATTCCTTGCAGCAGACAACAAACCAACAGATACATCAACAATAAGCCTGGCATACCATGATGGCGCAGAATACATAACTCAGAAAGGCGACACAACAATTTGTGATGCTAAAGGGCTTGAGAGTCAGGAATGCAAAGAATCAAAAACATATATCTCCAAAGTATCTGGGCATTATGGTACTTTTATTAGTTAATTAAAGTGAAATAAAATGAAATACCTCAAATTACTTCAAAAAACCTGTAACTCAATAAAAAAGCAGTCATCCAGATTCCTATCAAGCATCCTGTCTGATCTTGCTTTAGTTTTTTTGTCTTTTGGAATATTTTATTATACTTTTGTGCAATTGCTGCCTCATCTTGAAGTCATGGTTGGAGCCATGACTGAGGGATTGTCTGGTGAGATGAATGATGCATTTTATTCGCATTATCATTCTGCTTTAGGAATAATCATATTTTTTATCCTTGCCTTATTCATTGTTTTTGTCTTAGTCAAAGGAAGCAATTACAAGCTGTTTGTGCTTGACAAGAAAGAGTATTGGAGATATATGCTTAAGTTTGCAGGGGTTAATGTTATTTGGGGTATTTTGTTGTTCTTATTGCTGTCTTTATATCTCAACTTCGTATTTTCTACAGTAATGGCTCTGAACCCTCTGATAAGCCTGAAAGCCGCAGGACTGTTGTTTTATATCGCTTGCGCTGTTGTTGTATATTTTGCTTCACTCTCTTATGTATTG
Organism: Nanobdellota archaeon; assembly: GCA_023144115.1. Taxonomy (GTDB): domain Archaea; phylum Nanobdellota; class Nanobdellia; order Woesearchaeales; family JAGLGH01; genus JAGLGH01. The sequence goes on from JAGLGH010000294.1 coordinate 872, forward strand.
ATTGATAAGGGTTTTTTAAAAGGTTTGAAGAAGGCTTTTGTTATTGGCATTAAGAAAGCTGATATTTTACTATGGAACTTTTTAGTAGTATTTATAATAGTTTACCTTCTGAAGTTTATTGCTATGAAGTCTCCTTTAGGAGGAGCAGTATTTGGGATGTTTGTATTGCTGCCTTTGATTGGGTTTAATCGTTGGTTTGTAAAAGAAATTATAAAAAAAGATTAAGAAAAAGTGGAGTTATCTTTTGTATCTTTTTTTAGATCTCTGGAATCCTGCACCTGAATCTTTATCTTGTGCATAAACTTGATGAGTTTTCTGAAAACTAGACATCAAATTACCTTCTAAGTTCTCAAGAATTTCATAATGTGAGGGGTTTGTCAAACCAAATTGTGTATTTGATTGATAGCTTGCATGTGCTGCAGCGAGTTCTAGTCTTTTTTCATTGCCAATTCCATCTAGATTTTTCCCTAAATAACCTGAAAGATACTGATTCTTCTCACTAAATTGCATTCCTTCTCTAATTAAATCAAATACTTCAAGATCCCCTGTTTTGATAAATTTCTCAATTAGTTCTTCTGGTTTTCTCTTGTCATTCCCTGCTCTTAAAACCATTGCTAAATTCTGTTTCATAGTGTCATATAATTGTTCAGAATTCTCTACTTCATGGTACTTTAATGGGTTATTAGCAGATTTACTAAT
>JAGLGH010000295.1 GCA_023144115.1 Nanobdellota archaeon
TAAAATTTGTGGATTTACATCATTAACTAATTGAAGTGGGCCCCAAAAACGTGGATTAATTTCTATATAATAAAAATTATTCCGCTCTTTGATAAACTCAATCATTAATGGACCAAAGTAGCCGGCTTTGGATATTATATTCATCAACGCATTCTCATTAAGTCCTGGATTATCACAAACTTTAGCCAAAACAATCGACTTACCATTAGGTTGCTGAAGAATATTTTCTTGCCAATATCCTTTAAAGCTACCATTTCTAGATAGGTACGCGCAAAAATAATAACTTTGACCATCTATAAATCTTTGAGCAAAGTATTCATTCTTATTAATTTTTTCTTTGACTTCTTTGAGAGACTCTTGGCTATAGCAAATAAACGGATAAAGGACTCCATCAAGCATTATATTTTTGTATGGCTTGACTACACAGGGGATCTGTGCTTTGTCTACTTCAAGTGTTTCTATTATTTTAATATAAGCTAAATCTTTTATTAATTCTTGGCTTGACCACTTGCTCGTAATTTTTTCATATGACTCTTTTGCTGGCATACCTGTAGCTATGCCATTTTTTTGAAATAAATCAGCATTTTCAAGTACAAACATATTCAAGAATTCAGATGTTGGACAATAAACAAGTTCACCGCCATATAGATTTGAAATTTTAAGAAATAATTCTATCGTTAAAGTGTCATCTGCCCTCTCAAGCACTACATTATTTTTATAATCAGTTAAGTAAATAAGATCATTAATCCCAGATGATACAATAATAAACTGTTGATCAATGCTTTTAAAATACCTGCACAGTGCAATAACTGCACGCTGATTGTAGCCCGAAAATATAAGTGCAGCTCTCAATTAATCGGCTCCATAATTTATATTTGCAATTTCAGTTCTCTTTTGCTTAGTGAAACCAGAATCAATCGTTTCGTTCAATATATTCATCTCTTCCAAACTCCATTATTATTAAGTTCTTCAAGATTTTCAATTGACATAATATTTGGTAGCAATGATTTTTCTATGATATAATCAGATGCTTCTTCCGGCGCATAATAAATTGGAAAATTAAGATCAGGTAAAATTCCATTTATAATTAAACCTAGATCATCTTGTCCCATCATAAATCGAGGAAAAGTATTACCATTTGTCCTGAAATTCATTTCTTGAGCTTTCCAATTATCATTTTTATCTAATCTAAACTGAACTGTTAAAGGTCCATATCCACCTTCATTATAAATAGCTTTGGCATATGAAATAGCCAAAGCTTCTAATTCATCATTCTTTACCCTACGAAAACCTACAGTAGCACCATTCTTGTGGTCATTTTTTGATATAAATATTTTATCAATATCCCCTTTTGGACTAATAAAAGTGTGACATGAATGATGATAGATGCCAGGAGCACTTGCAAATAAAGGGGAAAATTCATCCATTAATTCAAAATAATTATCCATAGCATCTGGTTTCCCAAGATACTCCTGAAACATATAATTTTTTAAAGTTGAAACCTTTTCAACTTGATTCCAATTTCTTACAAAAAAAACTCCTTTAGAAGCAAATCCCTGTATTGGCTTGGCTATCATTGGATAACCAACTTCTTTAACAAATGACTTTAATTCATTAATCCCCCCTGATTTCCCCATTACAAATGTATTTGCAAAAGGCAGATCATATTTTTGCGTAAAAAGCCACGTTTGCCATTTATTTAAAGCATATGTTAATGTTTTTAATTCGCCGTAAGGTAATCTTCCTTTTAGTTGTTGATTGTTGTTCATTAGAACCATCAGCGCTTCAGTGTCTTCATCCCTCGCACTTAAAATCAAATCTGGTTCTTCACGTCTTATTATTTCAATCATTCTTGAAGAAAACTCGTCTGTAGAAGTATTTGGTACTTTGTAACATTTATCGCACCTAAAATTGTTAGGACTATTAACTATACTATTAGAACCAATAATTTTAACTAAATCTCTTCTACAAAATAAGGGAGACTCCAAAACATCAAGAATATTATGACCTACGAGACTTCCCACACTTGTAATAAGAATTTTAATTCTCACTTTTCTCATATTCAATACTTCTTTTTTGTTGATCTTTACTATTCTTCTATTTTTCTTTAAATATTTAATACTTCTTTTTTGATTATGTATTGCCATTCAATTTTTATGGGAATGTTAAAAAAAGCAACATCTACGATCTGATTCCCATTTTCTTCAAATTCAACACACAAATTCAATATTCATACAAAATATATTTCTATTGCCTGTTCGCTGTTTCATGCAGGTAAATTAAACTTATATTGCAACTATTCAGCCCTACCGTCATTTAGTCTAAATCATAATTTTATAAGACCTTTTATCAATTCAATAATTCGATTCTGCTGTTCTTGAGTCAAACCTGAGTAGATCGGCAAACAGAGAATGCGGCTAGCAATATC
>JAGLGH010000296.1 GCA_023144115.1 Nanobdellota archaeon
TTCCAGCAGCATTTTTCATAATCAACTTTAACTGTCATATTCTTCTTTTAAACAAACCCATGATTCTTGCTATATTGTTAGTTAATAAAAACTAATAATAAAATAATAGTATTAAAAAGAATTACTTTCCTTTTAACACATCTATCATAGAATATACTTTTCCTTTTTCTTCAGCTTGGATTTTTTGTGCAAGATATCTTATTCCACTAAGTGTGCCATCTGCATAGACTTCTCTCCCATTTACATTATGGGTAAATTGGAAAAACACACTATTATCGCCAGATTTCAGTGTATAAGTGTGCCAGCCATGTCCTGTAAGTGCATCTTTTGGAATACCCATTTTGAGTTGTTCAGATGGTTCTCTTACCATGACAATTTCATCTTTTGTAAATGGAATACCTAATGCATTAAAATATCCAATCATAGCTTTTGCTGTTCCACTTGTGTCAGCTTTTCCTTTTTGATGACTTTCAGTAATTTCTAAATTATATCCTTTAAATGCATCTGGAAAAGTATCTGCAGCATCTTTCATCATTGCTTGGAAAGCAACAATTTGTTTAGCCATGTTTGGTGCAATAACCGCAATGTTATCAGAATTTCTAACTGTTTCTTCAAGTGCTTCTCTATCTCCACCTGTTGTACCCATTACAAAAGGTAATCCATTTTGACAGTAAAATTCTGCATTTGAATTTACCGCAGATGGATGAGTAAAATCTACAGAGATATAAGGCTTATCTCCTAAAGCAAGGAATGCTTCTCTTTCATTTGATTTAATCAATGATATTTCTAAGCCACCAACATTTATTTTTGATTCTTCAACTTCTTGTCCAGTTAAAGAATATGGATGTAAAACTAAATCATCAGCTTTCATAACATGTTCTGCAACAACAGTTGATACTTTTCCTGGTAATCCATTAACCATTACTTTCATTTGTATAACCCCCCATATCCCAGAATAAGTCTGGGTGCTAGTAATTGCACTTCTTCTAAAAAGGAAAATGATTAATACTTTAAAAACATTTCTCATGACAAACATCAACACAAACAAATAGCATCATGCTCACAGGCAGCTACACAAGCTCCACAGTCAATGCATTTATCATCATCGACTTCAATCATCTTCTTCCTTTCCAATGCTCCTGTAGGACAGGCTTCAACACATCCTTTGCATGCTCCCTTGCAGGAACAGCTTGTGCAGGCGCCGTCTTTCCAGCAGCATTTTTCATAATCAATTTTGACTGTCATATTCTTTTTTTAAACAAACCCCTGATTTCTGCTATATTATTAATTAATATTAACTAATATTTAAAGATTACAGTTTCTGTTGTCTCTAAGTGATATCCATTACAAATGCAAACCCCTTACTAGTTGTTACCCTTGAGTGAGAAATAACCGAAACATTTATAAATAAAAGCCCATTATATATAGGAAAATAGGGCATAATTAATCATAATAAAAAAGACAAAAAGGAGGGGTTTTGATAATACAAAAAAAGGCAGAAAAGGATTATTATAAGATATTGGGTGTATCAAGGAATGATCCAGAAGTAGTTATAACTCAAGCATATAGGAAGCTTGCAATGCAGTATCATCCAGATAAAAATTATGGCAAATCTAGTGCAGAAGAGAAAATGAAGGAAATAAACGTAGCTAAAGATATCTTAATAGACCCTGACAAAAGAAAGCAGTATGACAATCAGAGGGTTGAATATAATCATGCTAATTATAATCATAAGGAAAGCGGTTTTAAATTCGATGGAGTATTCAATTATTTCAATAAGTCTTTGGAGGAACTAAAGGAATTATGGGTTCAGGCGGGTATAGAGTGTAAAAATGCTCATAAAAAAATGCCTCTTAATCATATCTATACCTCAGGCGGAGAACTCAAGAGAAAAACCACAAATGGCATTCATATTAATGATATTATTTAGATCAGTTAGAATGAGAAATCTGTTTGAGAAAAAAACATTGGTAAAAAAATGACAAAAACATTAAATAAAATATTAACAGAAATAGATTTTTTTGGAAGAATCAAAGAGATTAGAGCTATGACTCCAAAAGGGTATAATATCCAGGAAAAAGTTGATTATTATATGAATGATGGCATGGATAAATATGAAGCTATACAAACGGTAACAAATTACTTAAAAAGTGAATTAAAGGGATAAATGAAGATACCTAAAAAAATTGCTTTAATTGGAGCTGCAGTGGGTGTAGTCTTAAGTAGTTATTTGTTTAATCCAGATAAAGGCTTTGTACAAACAAAACACACAGAGAAACCAGTTATAGATTCTCAGGTGGAATCCTTAGAAGGGTCAATAAATAAGGGCATGCCTATTACTTTAAATAGATTAAATTCATATGATATTGATAAAGATAATTTATTTTCTCCCTTAGAAATTGAACTTATGGGTGATTCAGATGCAGAGTGTTTATTTGAATTTTCAGTTATGGATGACCACATTGATTTTGATTCAGCTTATTTGGCTCTGACCAAACTATCAACAAGTAAATTGTCTAGAGTTTTAAAGGGTATAACTAATAAGGATATTAGAAATCAGTATTTCTCAAGATTAGCTGATGAAGATTTTAAGAGAAGTATTGAAGTAATTTTAAACATAAAAGAAGGACATTATGATCTAACAACGATAGGAGAAGGTGCTAATGCTGGTCATCTGTTAAATGGTTTAAATTCAGATATGAAAGAAAGAATTTTAACATCTGTCAAAGATATTGATCATGGTTATCATTCAAATCTCTTGACATACGATAAAAGAATAAATACATGGGGTAAAGATAGTGGAGATTTTCCAGAAGTTGTGCCATCAACAACTAAACCTATACCAATCATTAATGATAAAAGGGAATTTTCATTAGATAATCCTTATGCAATTGATGTTATTCAAAGTGAATATGCTATAACAAGATCAACAGATAAAAAATCTGTATTAAAATCAGAAGGGGCAGGACCATGTGTTATTGTAACGCTATATGATCATGAAAATAAAATTGGAGCTATGGCACATGTTGATTATCCCATAGATCTATATCCTAGCTTTGATCAGATTTTAGGAGAATTTAATGCATTAAATGGAAAGAATAATTATCCAATTGAAGCAAGAGTCATTGGTGGCGCTGAAGGATTCTCTGATATACTTGTATATCTAATTGAAGATAGATTGAAAGAGGAAAAAAATGTATTGGTTGTTGAAAGAGATATTTTACATTATTTTAATATTTGGACATTTGTTAAAAACCGCATTGGTGACACTGAAGGATTATCTGAGATAATTGGATCTCTGGTTGAAGATAGATTGAAAGAGAAAGAAAATGTATTGATTGTTGAAAAAGATATTTTACATGATCCTAATAATTGGACATGTGCTAGTATCCAATTAGATACAGAAACTGGAAATGTCACTAATTATAGTCCTATTTATGAATTAAGGATTAGTCCACAACTAGAAGAAAAATTAAAAAATCCCAGCAGGGTTTCAAGACTTGACAGGCATATTGATTCAGTTACACCTTTTTAGATTCTTTTTATAAAAATAAAAAAACTTACTCTGGAAAACAGCAGACTGCCCCAGAAGATACTGATTCAGAT
>JAGLGH010000297.1 GCA_023144115.1 Nanobdellota archaeon
GCTTCAGTTATCCAGGTATGCACAGGACTTATTTATGAAGGTCCAGGCATTGCCAAAAACATAAACAAAGGATTGACAAAACTCCTGACAAAAGATGGATTTACATCTATCAAGCAGGCAATTGGCATAGATGCATACAAATAATAAGAAATATCTGTTACACAATCCTCTAATTTTTTTAGTGATTATTTGTCTAATGTTACCTTTTCCTAGAAAAATAATTCAATCTTTGCTTGATGTCTAGAACATTTCTGATACTCCTAACCATTCCACCAAGCATCTTTCTCATTACAAAATTAGGATTCAACATAAATTGCTTATCTATTAAACTCATAAAATTTGCAAGATCTTTTGGATTTACATCAGTGTCCTGCTTCATCCTATTATAGATATTATATCCAACATTAGGGGCAATGTTCTTATCAAGTCCTACCTGAAATTTATTCTTCAATGCATTATCAAGGAAATTATAATCCACAGGAATCCTTTTAAATCCTTTAGAAGTCAATAACTCTAGACAAAGGTCATTATTTTCCTTTAATTCCATCTCAAAAGCTTTTGAGAAATTTATCTTTAGACCCATATATTTTGGATCATCATTTTCAAGCACAAGAGATTCCACACCAATATATGATTTATCATCATATTTATGAGGATCATATTTATCACAACTCTTTTTAAGATTTGCTTCATATTCAAGTATCGAAAATGGCTCTATCTTCCAATCTGTGAGCAAAGTCAAAAAAGAAAGATATCTTATGCCTGTAGAATAAGGATTTAGTCCATCTTCTTTTAAAATAGATCCCTCTAGTTTCTTAATGCCAGTTATTTTAATCCCAGGAATAAGAATATCTGCATTAGGTTCTACTTCGCACCAGTCAAGCACTGTATAATTATCTCCTGATTTTTCAAGCTGCTTTCTCTTATTCTCATCTTTGGCTTTCTTTATATGAGAATAGCCCTCTAAGAAAATATTATATACCTTACCTTTGGATTCAAGTTGTGAACTATTATCTGAGACATATACAATATCATCTTTTCCAATAGGGATCTTACGACCACTATCAATCATGTAGTGATTAATTATCTTACTTAAATTTTGATTCATAATAAATAAAGAAGGACTTTGCTTTTAAAAAATTACCTATTTGTTACTTATTCAAGATGATATTCCTCATCAAGCATATAAGAAAAGAATAAATAAGTCAAAGAAAAAACAGATTTTAAATCATATTTGAAGAACAATCACAATATTTTAAAATCAACACATATCCTATATACCTTTGGTGAATGCTGTCCGCATTTAACAATATCTAATATCCTATATTTCATTCCAGCTTTCTTACATGCCTTAAAAATCTTCACTTTTGCTATATCAAATTCAGATTCATTAAGAAAATCATAAAAATGTATTATTGTTCCTTTTTTTGCCACTGATAATGCTGTAGCCAGAAAATCATCAGCAGTTTTTGGCAAAGGCATCAATATCCTGTCAAACTTCCGCAATGTATGCTCAACATTAATATAGCTTCGTATCATCTCTTTAGGATGTTTTTCATTCTTATTGCATACTTCTGTAACCCCAAGATTGACATAAGGCAGAATCTTTGAGAAATCTATATACCCCTTGCCAATCTCGCATGAATGAGTCTTATAATCATGATCATTCAAATGAAAATATGTATTGAAATTTTTTCTTATTTTCTTTATATGCTTCTCAATCTTATCATTATCCCGATAGGTTATAAAAAGATGGCATGTATCAATGCACATATTCCTTATACCTGCTTTCTTTCCTATCCTTACTATATCACCTGTTTTTGCAAACAAGCCATGAGTCACATTCTCAAAATAAAAATAATCATAATACTTCTCAAGCTTCCTGATATTATCAACAAGCATTTCTTCATCTTCAGCAATGCCAATATCCTGTGTTGGATGGACAACTGCTTTTATATGATATTTCCTGCACAGTTCACCAAGAATCTTAAACATTGCAAGCTCTCTCTTTATATCCATCTGACCTAAAGAATACCTTTTTCCATTATAACCAAATGGCATGTGCAGCACAACATGCACACCTTTATCCTGTAATTTCTTGATTGTCTTCTCAAGTTTAGGTCTGCCTTCAAAGATGTCTGAATCAAAAAGATGAAGTTCCATGATCACTGGATGATGTATTAATCTTGTTTCAAGCTCATCATTCTTATCAGCAGATTTCATGCCAACAATATAATGGAATATATATGGAACAACTTTTTTCACATCTCCATTGATTACTATAACATTATGCAGCTTATTCAACTTGATGTTTTTCATGCCATATTTATGTCCTGCTGGGTTTAACTCTATTCCAAAAACATTCCTTGCTTTGGTATTCTTTGCAAGGACGCAAGGATAAGGCGCACATCCTGAAAACATGACAAGAATATCTTCACCCTCATTGATCTTATTCATGATTCTCTTTCTTTCTGTGCTTAACCTTGGCGAGAAATATACCTCTTCAACATTCAATTTTAAACTTACTCTATTTTCTTTATGTATTGTCTCTTTTGTTTTCTCTCCAGCAAGCCATTCAAGTTTTTGTGTCCTGAACTCTCCTCCGTGCGCTCCTGCTTTTTTCAGAACAGTCTTGATTGCTTTATTTGCTTTCAGCAAGGTCTCAGCAATATATTTCTCTTTATGCTTAAGCTTTTCATCAATTTCAATGATAGCAATAGTTCCAATAATATCATAAGCTGTTTTCAGCTCTGCAAATTCTTCTTCATTCAATTCAGCAGCAAGAATCTTCCTAAGGTCAGTCTCTTTTGATATCATTTTCAATTTTTTATCTATAATTTTAAATTGTTTAAACATAACTTTGACTTTATTTTTATCTTTTATAGGAATATATGCATATTTCTTATCTTTAATCATCTGACACTTTAGAACCAATTGGTTTGCAGCCATCAATAATTGCTTTGTTTCCTGAATCTCCTTTAATGGAACCTGCACAGTTGTTATTTTAGATATTTTATCGCTCATATTAGATATTAAGTAACTAATCATTTAAAAAGTATTCTAAAAATAAACAATTAAAAATTTCTTAAGAAATTCTTTATAAAACCACAAGCAAAGCTCCAACAATCAAAATAACGCAAGCGACTGCTTTCAATTTCAGGCCATGATCATGGAAAAGCTCACCACCGATTAATGTAGCAAATAATGTAGACAGCCTTTTTAATGGTATAAGCAGACTGACCATAACCATTGTAAGTGCTTTGAAATAAGCAAGCGCAGAGATAAAAGAAAACAGGCCTGCAAGGAATATAATCCATCCAGACTTTTTTATGCAATAAACTACATCTTTAAGACCTTTATAAAAAATTGATGAAATTGCAAGACTTATGATTGTCATGAACATCCATACCCAAAACAAATAAGTCACCTTATCTACACTTGTGATCATATATTTATCTCCAACTGCAGAAAGAGAATAAAGAAACAAGCTAATCAACACAAAATGTATTGTCCTCGTCTTTATGATTTTAAGTATAGGCTCCTTAAGATTTGATATCTTATGATCAACCTCAAGTACATAAGTACCGATTATCAGAATTGCTATCCCAATACCTTGCTGCAATGTCACAGTTTCCTTAAGTATTATAAAAGATAATATGACCAGAAAAATAGGGCTGAGATTTTGAAGAGGGCTTACTGTACTTATCTCACTATGCTTAATTGCTTTTGCCCAGAATATGCCTGCCACTACTGCAATAAATGCTATAAGAAAAATAAATATATAATCCCCTGGATCTATATTAAAATTAAGAAATGGAATCAAAAGCAGCAGCAAAGGGATTTCAAGGACTTTTAATGTTGTCCTGTACTCCATTGCATGCACTTTAAACAGAGCTTTCTTGCCTGCTATATTTGATAATGCAATAAAAAATGCAGATATCAATACATAGACATACCATTCCATCAGAAAAACTCACCCAGCCCTTTTTGTTTGCGATTAGATTCTGATTTTGACAGGGAATTCAAAGATGATTCTATCCTGTCTTTAGAAAAATCATGTTCTATGACAAGCAGTTCTATTATTTTTTCCCTGTCTAACTTGCTAAATTCTATATCATAATCATCAGTCACAGGCATGTCCTTGATAAGATTAAAAACATCTTCCCATGGAAAATCAAAAAATTCATCCCATTTCATATCCTTAAACATGGCTTCAAAATCTTCCTTATATTTTTTTACTGTATCCCATGCCTTTTTTGGACCTAGACCTTTTATTCCACCAGGATTATAATCTGTTCCAACAA
>JAGLGH010000298.1 GCA_023144115.1 Nanobdellota archaeon
ATATCTTTCAGATTTGACTTTGGAACAATGACAGTCTTGATACCAGCCTCTATTGCAGCCTCAACCTTTGAAGAGACACCTCCAACTGGAAGAACTTCACCTCTGACAGAAAGAGAGCCAGTCATAGCATAATCCTGTTTCACTGGAACATGCTTAAAAGCAGAGATTATTGATACAGCCACTGCGATGCTTGCAGAATCTCCCTCAACCCCCTCATATGTCTGGAGAAACTGGACATAGATATCATATTTTCCAGTGATATCCTCTCCAAAATATCTTTTGATTATTGCAGACACATTCGTAACTGCTTCCTTAGCTATCTCTCCAAGTTTTCCTGTAGCTATTATATCCCGTTCCTTGCCGCCTCGCGTGACTTCAGATTCAATAGGCAGGATTATCCCCGAAAGTGAGCTTTCCGCTCCCATTACAGCCAGCCCATTAACTCTCCCTATCTTTTTACCTTTAGTGACTATGACTTCATAATCCTTCTTGAACTCAATGAACTTGTCTGCTATCTGCTGCTCAAGTGTTCTTGCCAGCTTCTTTGCTTCAATGATATGTTTTACCTCAACAAGTTTTGATTTCTGTTCCACAGCTACATCGCCTGCTGCGCGCACAAGTCCGCCAAGCTCCCTCAACCTCAATGTAAGATGGCCTTTCCTGCTGGCCCGCTTTCTCGCTTCTTCTATCATCTGCTTTACTGCATCCTTGCTAAAGTGAGGTATTTTCTTATCCTTGACAACTTCCTGCGCAATAAACTTGGCTATTTTCTCCTGATTTTTAGGTGTATCTTCTATCGTATTCTTCATATAGATTTCATAACCATATCCCCTTATTCTTGAGCGCAAAGCAGGATGCATATCTCTTATAGTCTCAACATTTCCTGCTGCAATAAGTACAAAATTGCAAGGCACAGCCTCAGTCCTGACCATAGCTCCAGCACTTCGCTCTGACTGGCCGGTTATTGATAATTTTCCCTCCTGCAAAGCTGTAAGCAGTTCTTGCTGTGTAGCAGGATGAAGCGTTGCAACTTCATCAATGAAAAGCACACCTAAATTAGCCTTATGAATCATCCCAGCAACAACCCTTTCATGTGCTGGTGTACCTAGACCTCCTGATTGAAAAGGATCATGCAACACATCGCCAAGAAGAGCTCCTGCATGCGCACCTGTCGCATCAAAAAAAGGCGCCTGTTTCTTATTGAAATTATCAACAATCACCTTAGGCACATTAGCCTTACCCTTCATCCTCTGACCCATACTTATGAATATGACAAATGCCGCAAGAAAAACCATCCCGCCAAGGAAAAATGCAGCAAACATTATGTCTGAATTATAATGTTTTCTTGCCCACCATGGAGCAAACATTGCAATAATCACAAGAATGAACATAATAAGATTCTGATTCTTAAGAAAACCCATTCCCTGAAGCCTTGATTTTGTTACCAGTTCCCTACCCTTACCCGCAGGGACAGTACGTATAAGTGGGGTGTTTTCATCATTTGGATTAGAAAAAGACACTATATCAAGAAGCTTCTCTTTTGGCAAAAGTTCTGCCAGTGCCAGGCCAAGCATGGATTTTCCAGTACCTGGCTCGCCGATAAGAAATACATGCCTCCTCTGCGACGCTGCTTTCTTTATGATTTCTACAGCATCATCCTGACCTATGACCTGACCAATTACACTTTTAGATACCTTAACATCTTTTGTTGAGCCAATGGACAGGCCTTTGTCCTTTAATGCACTTTTTTTCTTTGCCATTCCAGATTATTTACAAGCCTTATCTTTATATATCTTTGGGTTTACAAAAAAGAAAATTGAAATGAAAAAAATCTTATTTATTCCTGCATGACTATTTTTATTAACAGCATGATTCCTGCGCAAAGGAAGTAATTACTTCTTTCTGCGGATTACCACTAAGCCTATCAATACAGCAATCAACCCAAATCCCAAAGTCAAAACACTGAACTCAGGTATATCAACACTGCTTACCAATTTTGTATCATTCGCTTCAAGAGTCACAAAGTTTGCAGATGAGCATGTCACATTGTACTCATGCAATCCAGATGTTGCAAATGATCTTGTGTAGTTATAATCAGGACTATTAAAATCCATTGTATGCCATGTGCCTTCGTCATCAAATGTAATATTACATTCACCAGAGATTGGTGTCCCATCTGTTGAGTTGACGTATTCTGCCCTGAATTCAATAGGATCAAGAGGATAGAAT
>JAGLGH010000299.1 GCA_023144115.1 Nanobdellota archaeon
TTCCATGTTATGTTATAAGCAAGCTCTCCGTTAAGTCCTGTGTAACCAGCAGAATAGCCATAACCATATCCATATCCGAATGACTGATTAGCATAACCATAGCCTCCTGGGGCTCCATAACCATAGCCATATCCAAAGCTGTAGCCATAGCCATAACCCTGGGTATTCAAAGGTGTTATATCCAAAATATTATCACAGCCAGAAATCTTTGCACCAGAAAGAGAAAAAGCGCATCCTTTTATAAGCTGAGCCTCAACAGAACTATTGGAGATTCTTAAGCTGAGATTCTGGATTGGCACCCTTTCGTTATCCTCTATATCAACGCTTACAGCAAATGTTATGATATCCTCTTTTTGATAGATTTCTTTGTCAGACAAAAGATCAATAATAACACCCTTTGCAGGGATAACAAGAACCAGAACTATCGCAATTGTAAGAAAAATTGAAATGATGTGATTTCTCAATCCTTCTTTTCCTGCCTTATTAGACGTGTGCATGATAATCAGGATACTAGGATTTCCTATTTATAAATGTTGGGTTGAGAACATAAATCTAATTTGGATTTATTTTTTAATATTTTGTGGTTTGGACAAGTTATTAGAGATTTGTCTTGCTACAACAAGCTAATAGCCACAGGAAATGGTTTTGGGATTGCAGGCGAAAACCAATCTTAGTCAAGCAGATTCAACTTGGGATATAATGGTTCTTCATAAAAGTATTAAGAGTGCAATTAAATTAGGATATCTGGTTTAATTGTTTAACCTCAGGCTTATAAGTCTATGATTATCTGATTTTGAAATGAGGAGAAGATGATAAATGATAAGAAATAAAATCAGATGGATGCAACAGAATAAGGCATTAATACTGATTATTGGCATCACAATTGCCGGCTTTATTCTGAGGCTATGGCAGCTGGGAGAGCAGTCTTTCTGGATGGATGAAGGATATTCTGTCCTTGCTGCAATGCAGACTCTTGTCCACGGATATCCATTGCTTGATTCTGGATTTGTTTATTCACGAGGTATTATACATAATTACGTTATGGCAGGAAGCATCTGGCTTTTTGGATTATCTGAGTTTTCTGCGAGACTGCCGAGTGTTATTGCAGGAACTGCCTTTATTCCTGTAATCTATTTTATTGTTAAAAAGATGTTTAGCTATCGGGCAGGTTTATTGACTGCAGCATTTGTTGCATTCTCCTCTTATGAAATCGCATGGAGCAGGCAGGCAAGGATGTACATATTCCTTCAACTGTTTTTCTTTTTGTCTGTTTATTTTTACTGGAAATTCTATAATAATCCTAATGTGCGAGATGGATTCTGGTGCTTGTTGTTTATTGCGCTGTCAATATCTATTCACCAGTTTGGAGCATTAGCTTTGCCTGTATTTGCGCTTCACTTCTTGATAATTAATATCCATAAGCCTAGAGAATTTTTAAGAATGCTGAAAGGTATTGTAAGAGGGATTGTCAAAAATAAAATATATGTTCTTCTTACGTTGGCAGTATGCGGATGGATAGTGCTCCAGATAAAAGGGATGCCAGGCATAATGAACACAAGAGTCAATTATATAGGCCAATACTGGAACTTTTTAACTGGCGGATTCGGCAGGTTTATTTGGCTGGCAGTTATTGGATTTATTGTTACGAAAAAAAAGAAAGAAGGGCTTTTGCTTGTGATGTGCTATTCAGCATTGTTCCTTATCCTATCATATTTTCTCAAGCTGTTGCATTACAGGTATCTCTTTTTTGTTCTTCCTGTCTTATTTATATTGACAAGCGAATCTCTTGTTTACCCATTGCGCTGGTTTAGAGATAAGAGGATTAAAACAGCTATACTTGGTGTGTTCCTTATAATTATATTAATAGTGCAGCATAATTTTGTGCTTTTTCCAAAGGAATTCTATTATCTTGAACCAGAGACACCACAGCCTGATTTTAAATCAGCTTATGGGTATGTTGCACAAAACCTTAATGATTCGCTGTTGGTTGCTTCGCACCCAGCCATGGCGAGGATATATTACCGGAAAGCGGATTACTGGCTGGGGTTTGATTATAGTAATATGGGTAAGGTGGATCACTGGCTGAAGGGAGACAAGAAAAGAGAGGTTTATGATAATCTAAAGCCAATTCTTAGTTATGATGATCTTATTGGCATTAACCAAAGCTTTGTAATTGTTGTTGATGACATGGCACAATCAAGGATTGGGAAGGAGGTTGTGGAATTTATGCAACAGAATATGACTCTTGAGAAAGTATTTGGGAATGTGTTCTGGAACAGGGTATGGGTATATAGATTTGATGGAGATGGGGAGGAATAGATAAAATATTGATTTAGCAAATTTTGAGATTATGCATCCAGAAAATAGGGGCTATGCAATTAATTAAGGATATAAGGTTTAATTATTGAACTTAATTCTATGGTTTGAGTGAATTAATCAAAGCAAGAAATATAAAGATAATTTAAGAACAAAAAACCAATGAAACTCTTAATTTTAGGATCAAATGGGATTCTGGGGCATGCGCTGAGAAAAGAGTTTCCCGAAGCTATCGCATGGGACTCTGCAAACCTGAACATTGCAGATGAAAATGCAGTATTTAATAAGATAATGGATTGCAAAATATTTGAAAGGCGATGAACAGACGCAGAAACCTTGGATAGTTTAATCAGGGCGAATTTGTTGATGCAAGAGAAGATTTTGAAGGACAAATATAAATAGAATAAAGGGGGCATAGAAAATATGGGAGTAAGAAAAAGCATCATTAAATTTAGTTTTAATAAACAGTCTAAAATATTTAGAAATATCATATCTATTTTAATTCCTTTATTTATTCTTGGATATATTATATATATGAACTGGCTTCCATGCGGGTATGCTAAAACCTTCATGCTCGATGTTGGTAGTGAGGAAGATATTTTGACTGGAAATTTTATGTATTTAGATAATAAAGGGTTTACCCCAAGGCAAAGTTACGGAGTTGACACTTGGAGGTCACCATTATTTGAAAAACCAGTAAAAATCTTTTTTAAGCCGCCAATTCTGCTGGACAAGGATGTGAATCTCTCTTTATCAATTGATATGACAAATAATGATACAGTATATATTAAAGTCTTTAACCCATCAATTAATAAAACAGAGTGGATACCATATTATCCTGCAATAAATGATTATGTAAAATTAAAAGAGTTTAATGATTCAACAGTATTTGTAAAAAGAGAATGGCTTGAATTTAAGTGCCACAGATTAAATATGAAGGAAGATTGCTCAAATATAGAAAATTATTATAAGGAATTTTTTAGTGATGAAGAATATCTAAAATTATGGATTGAGAAAAATATTCCTCCATTTAATTCACTTGGCTTTTTTGCAAGAATAATCAACAAGTCCAAGTACATTAATAAAGATGTTGGCTTTAAAGAAAAAATAATTACTGATATTAATGTATCTTTAAGAGGAACACATAAATTCTATGTGTATTTGAAAGATAAATTATATCTTAGTTTAACTAAAGAAGATTTAAACTCATATTATGGGGAGGATAGTGTATCAATTGAATTAAGAGACCTGCAAGGAAAACTTGTTTACTCCTCAATCTTTAAAGATGACGGAATTATTGACGATTCTCGCATGAAAAAACCTCAAACAGAAATATTTGAGACGGCAGGATTAAAAGAAGGAACTTATGTTCTTAGCATTAATTTTATTAGGGGTGGAAATGATGGTGAAGATTTCATAATCAGGAATATCAAGATTAATACAAACAAGATTATGACCATTGACAGGGTATTGAATACTGAAAGCCTTTCATTATATACTGAATCCTTAATGCCAGAACAAGTCAGTTTTTATTATTGGCATAAAGGCAAAGAGCAAAATATAACCGTCAGTGGAGAGCAAAATTTGACAATACAATTAACACAAGAAGATATATCCAGGCAGATTCATTGTAATCTGGGTGGGAAAAATCATTTATATCTTCCAAAAGGATATGTTGAGATAAAATCAAATCTCAACTGGGCATTCAATGAAGAGAATTATTTTTATCCCTATTCTTACAAACTTAATCAAAAAGTACCATCATTTGCAGTAGCCTATAAAAGCCTCTTTATCAGTGGAGATGAAATAACTCGAGATCAAGAGTATAATCCTTATTTTGAAATAAAAAGCAACCCGTCTCTTGAGATACATAAATTATGGTTAACCCTAGAAACATGAGATATTTAATGCAATTATCAAAGCAGTTATCGATAACTTTATCTTTAGTATTTATTGCTCTAATTATATTACAGACATTGGGCATATTGAGATTAAATAGATTCATCTCTTTAAACATATTAACCCTCATTATTTGTATTTTAGGGATGGTTTCAATAATAGATTATATGAAATCTGTGAAAAAAGAAAGACAAAAAAGAATTTCCTTCTGATTTTGATTATGTAAGGTTATTAGTACATACAATGCCCTCTCTTACAGGAATTGGAAAGAAAAAACCAGAAATGTTTGAGATTGCTGTTGGCGGAAATAAAGAAGATCAGTTAAATTATGCAAAAAGCATGCTTGGAAAGGAAATAAATGTTGCTGATGTGTTTAAAGGAGGCCAGCAACTGGATATACATGCAATAACAAAGGGAAAGGGTGTACAAGGACCAGTAAA
>JAGLGH010000003.1 GCA_023144115.1 Nanobdellota archaeon
ATTAGATCAAATAAAAGAAGAAAAAGAAAAAGCACTAAATCCTTATGCCTGCCTTAATAATGGCAAAGAAGAAACACCAGCAATATCTTCAATAATAAGCAGGATTTCAGCAGGCTTTAATCCCAAGATTAGTGAACTTGAGAGTGTACTAACTGAAGCCTACAAAGTAATAAACAAAGAGGTAAATGACCTAATGCAAAGCCACTATGATAACCAGCCATCCTTTAAAATGGGACTCCCAATTGCCAGGCATAAAATGCATTGGCAAGAATGTATAGAAATAGAATATAAGGCTCCTGACACAGATATAAGAAGAATAACAGAATCAGCTTATGAAAATCTTTGGAACGCTCAGGGCAACGTAAAACAGTTATGATTCTAATAATTTATCATATTCCTTTCCATATTTTTCTTTCATAGCAACAACCATAGCAATTAGCTTATCAATAAATGAATCTGACAAATCATCTCAATACCAAAATATTCATATCCAAAGCAAACTTTCACTCACTGAGCCCTTTTAGCAATAATTTCACTTCTTCAATCATAGCTTTCTTATCCTCAATAGGAATTATATCATCTGGAGTTTCGTCAAGAACTATTAATGCATTTCTAAAATGATGTTTTGCAAGAATATTATTGCCCTTCTCCTTATATACTATTCCCAACAAGATACCAGTATGCGGTAAATCAGGCATGATTTCACTAATTTGTTTGCATAATTTCTCTGCCAGATTATAATTTTGATTTTCCATCAACTCAGAAAAATAAACCTCAAAAAGAAAAGGTGCATCATTAAAATTATCAATTACAAAATCATATTTCTTATCATCATCTAAAGCAAAAAATTCACTCTCAAAACCAGTACTCTCTTTATCTTCTACTTCAATATTACTAAAATCATCTTTTAGCATTGCTTCTATCTGGTTATCTGGAATCCCTTTTCGTCTGCATAAAGTCCTGACTTTTTCTTCATAATCTTTTTTTTCAGATAGACTCATCACATCTGCACTATGCGTAAGCCATTTAACATATGCTTGCGAATCATCAAGCCAACTTCTATTATCAATACTCCATAAAAGATATTTAATGCAGAGAACAAGTTCATGTTTTGTTATTTTTCTTTCATTAAGAATTTCAATAATATCCCTATACAAATTTACTTCAAAATGCGATTCAAAATAATCTTCATCTTTATCAAGATTCTCTAAGAAGTGTTTCAGATAATGGATTATCTCTTTATCTTTAATACTCTTATTATTCAAAAACTCATCAAGAACACATCTCTCTATCACATACAAAAAGTCTGCATATTCCTGTTCTTTGTCCAAGATAGTCTTTAAATTATCTAAAACAATCTTTGAATCTGGTTTTAATTGATCAATTATTTTCTTGCTCATTTTCCCTTATATCAGCAGATTTCTTCACTAATTTATCAAAATCAGATCATTCTTATTATAATCCATTGAAGTTGCATAAATATCAGTTATTTTTTGATAGAAATTTCTCTCACTGGTTCTAATTTCTCTTATTTCTTCTAAAAGATTATCAAAATAATTCTTATTTAAAAAAGAACCATTCTTTAAACGCTCCTTATCTAAAACATATCCTTTTATCGCAAATTGATTCAATATTTTAGTTGCCCATATCCTAAATTGAGTAGCTCTATGTGAATTTACCCTATACCCTACAGAAATGATAGCATCAAGGTTGTAGAAGTCGACTTCTCTTTTAACATCCCTATTACCTTCTTTTTGAACTATTAGGAAATTCCTAATAGTTGCTTTTTCATCTAACTCATGAGTTTGAAATATATTCTTTAAATGCTCATTGATTGTAGAGATTGTAACATCGAATAGCTTTGCCAGCATTTTCTGACTCAACCATACAGTTTCATAGGCATATTTTACTTCTATTGATTCTTCTTGAGCTTGAGCTGTGAATATCAAAAATTCTGCAGTACTATTCCGTATAGTTAATCCTTTAATCATTCTCTACCCGAGGAGCAAGAATAAACATAAGCTGAACCCTATCAACAACCTTATACTCTAACTTAAGCGGATAATCCTTATTAAAATAGATTGATACTTTTTCAGAAAGCTTTGAGCCGCCAATCATCTTTTTAAGATATTCCAGAGAATATTTTGAGCGAATCTCTTCATTACCTTCCACATTTATCTTGATTTCATCATTGCTCTCAAGCTCTACTTTCACATGCGAAAGATCGCCTTCTGCAAGAAGCGTGAACTTATTAGGGGATGCAATGAAATTGACAGAATCTGCCACAATATCAGCATCCTCAATGCACTCATTGAGAACAGAAGAATCCATCTGCACAGATGCAGGGAATGAAAGATCAGGTATTTTCTGCTCTTTCTCCTCAAGATCAATAATCGGAAGGCTGAATGTTCTTTTTGATGTCCCTTTAAGCACTATTTTAAGCTTATTATCCTTTTCAAGACTAAGTGTCACAACATCATTTGGTTTTGCTCTCTTAAGAAATTGCTTGAAATTGTTCAGATTGATTGCAAGATCAATTGGCTCTTTTACATCATATTCTGTGAATGTTGATGAAAGCAACTTGAAGACAACCATAGATACATTTGCAGGGTCCATAGCCACAAGCTCAATCGCATCACTTGTTATTTTAAACCTTGCTTCACTAACAAGTTCAGAGATAATTGCTATGCTGTCTTTTAGATATTTTGGTTCAACTAAAGTAAGTTTCATTATATTTCCCCCACATTTATATAGCATTAATAAGCATAATTCCTCATAATATTCAAGAATGTGTAAACTCCATATCTTATTTAAATTCTTCTATTTTTGTATTGTGATGCATTCCCCTTCTTTTATCTGGTAGACATTTTTATAATCCATCTCTTCTGCAAGGTCCTTCAGCGCTGTTGTCATGCGCAAATCACCATGCGCAGGTATTATATTTTTCGGTCTGACCATATTGAAAAGGTCACGCAAATCTTCCCTTGCTGCATGACCGCTCACATGGATATCTTTAAAGATTCTTACCTTATGCTTTCTCAGCATATCTTCAAGAACCCTCCTGTTCTGCCTATTTGTCTCAGTAGGGATTGTTGTGCATGAGAATACCACATGATCGCCTGGCTTAAGCTTAAAGCCCATAGAGCCCGATGCAATCCTTGATAAGACAGCTTTTGGCTCACCCTGATGGCCTGTTACGACTATCAGATACTTGCCCCTGGCAGAATCAGCTATCTTTCTAAGCCTGTTAGGAATCTTATTTCCAAACGATACCATCTCTACATCTTTGCTGAAATTTATTATTGCAGTCTCTTCCCCTGCTTTCACATACTTAGCAAGGCTTCTTCCTGCAAATATTATCTTCCTGTTAAGCTTTTTCCCAAACTCTATTATAGACTTCAGCCTGGCGAGATGCGAGGAGAAAGTAGTTACAAAGATAATTTTTCCAGTTGCATCAGTTCCTAGCAGGACATCCTTAAGCATCTGTTTTGCCACAGACTCTGACGGCATTTTCCTTTCATCATAAGCATATGTCGAATCCACAATCAAAGCCAGAACTCCAGAGTCACCTAACTTCTTAAGCCTTGCAAAATCTGGCTTTTTTCCAAGAGTAGGCTCCATGTCTAATTTAAAGTCATTAGCATATATTATAGCCCCGTATTTAGTATGAATAGCAATCATCACAGTCTGTGGTGTTGAATGTGTTATATTGATGAACTCTATTGTTATATTCTCTGATAATTTATATGTAGAGTTTGGGTTCAGCACAAGAATCTTATTCTTGATCCGCATTCTTGCGTCTTTTAGTATAGCATTCACAACTGCTGCAGAAAATGGTGTGCAGATTATAGGAGCATTAAATTCATCTGAAAGAAAAGGTATTGCACCAATATGATCCAGATGTGCATGAGTGGGGATTATCGCTTTTACTTTATCCCTCCACCCCTCAATAACAGATATATCAGGAATAGCATTCTGCTCTGTCAGCTCCTCTTTTGTCAGCCTGCTTATATCCTCATCTTCAGTATATCTTATGTAATTCTCAAGATGTATACCCATATCGCAGATGACAACTTCATCATCTACCTTTATTGCTGTCATATTCCTTCCTATTTCACTATATCCTCCTACTGCAAAAATTTGAACAACCATATCTATCAAAAAAAGGAACGCTTGTATAAATACTTTTGGAAAAAGATAACAGAATGATTTAATATTTTCTTTGGATTTAGTTTCAAATTTTTTCTAAACAATTCTTTTCTTTTGCGAATCTAATATCCTTTACATCTTAATAAAAGAAGGCAACTAAGAATCTATATTAATTATTTTAGGATAATTAATCTTTCTTGAATAGTAGTATTTGGAGGTAAATGACCCAATTTTTTCCAAACTGTATATCTAGTCTTATGCCTCGGGTTATTTGTTCCAATAATCTTAAACCATTTTTCAATCTCTTTAATCTTTCGAATATTTAATGCATAAGAGTTACTGATATTTCTATTGCATTTAAATCCCTTAATACTTTTTTGTACAATCTTTGATTCTATATCTAATTTATCCAATAAAAATTTAAGTTGTTTTAATAAGTTTTTAGAACAAGAAGTTATTCTAAATTCTGGATGATAATTATGCGTTCTCTTCCACTCAATTGATGATTTGGCTCTTGATCTTTCACACCAAAAAGAACCATCTGTATCAAAAATCCCTCTTAAAACTGCTTTAATTACATCTTTCTTATTAGAATATAATACAATAAGGGGAATTTCTACAACCTTAGACTTTGAACCCACATAAAAACCTAAATCTATTGCTTTATTAATTACCCCCTTTTTGTAAGTTGAGATTCCATAAACACCCCAATAAGGAAAATGTCTCGCCTTGACATTTATAAAATACTTTGAAAATAATGGTGCTAAATAATTATCATAATATAATTTATCTTCTGTAGGGCTTCCAGTAATATACAAAGCATCTTTATCACTTTCAATCCAACCGTCACCTATGAAAGCTCCTAAGATTTCAACAACTTCAGGATTATTAAACCATTCTGTATTTTTTGTTATATGGAGATCCATTTAAATCACGAGATTATTTTTTCTAAAAATAAGAAATTTCCC
>JAGLGH010000030.1 GCA_023144115.1 Nanobdellota archaeon
CGGGTTGTGCCATCTTTATTGACAAATACATCATGCTTTGCCCTTAGTATGCCTTTCACAAGATTCTCAGGTATATGTTCTTTGTTTGATGTGCCTCTTACACCTTTTATCAGATCAGGATATAGTCTCATGTTTATGTTCTTAAGAGACTGATTAAAAAGTGTCTTTATATCTATTTTCTGGCGCTTGTATATTGTGGATTTGTGCTTTTCTCCTTCATAAATTTGTGAGGGCTTATCGCATGGCTTATCAAGTACTTTGTTGCATTCTCTGCAGTAATACATTGATTGTGTCAATTCACCGCATATTTCGCATCTTCTGTAAATTGTATCTCTGTCGCATGTTTTGCATCTATATATTGGAAAATCTGAGTTTACTGATTTTGCTTCTAATGCTGCCTGGAAACTCCTGAGCCTTCCGCCTTCTTCACCAATAGGGAAAAGCGTATGGGGTGTGCCTTGCAATTTTCTCATTTTTGCTTTTTCAGGCCTGCCCATTCTTGCGCCAATAAATACTCCTGCTTTATCTTCAATAACGAGTTTTGATTCTTTCTGTATTATATCAAGGACATTAAAAATATTTTTATCTTCGCAGGCAGCAAGGTATTTATCTAAATTGTCTAAATCTATATTTAAAGCAAATGCTGCTGCCTGATCTTTTTCAATTACAACAAATTCATTACTTACTAATATATGCGGAACCCCAAGCAGTTCAAGTGTTCTCTTGTTTTCATCATTTGGAAGAATAATCTTTATGATTTTGTCATTTTCACAAGACTTTTTTGCCTGCTTTAGCCATTTTACCATATTTATGAAGCTTGCCATCTCTAGTGTGCTCCAATAATATATATATTCAGGATGAAGTGGGATTTTCAGCTTTTCTGAAATTATTCTTGCTCCAGTAACAGATGGCTTTCTTTTTATTGGGTTTGATAGTATGGACTCAATATCTTCCTTTGCTATACCAATCATCTCAGAGAGTTTTAATATATCTAATGAACCTAAATTATCAATTATTGCCTTTTCAAATTCCTGCACCCACCATTCTTCACAATAGCCTGGGGGAACAAGTTTATGCGCCCTGTTGATAAAATCTCCATAACATAGCAAAATATCACCTAAAAAAATAATCTCTTCTATTTGAGGTCTTAATGCCTGGGCTTCATTTTCATCATCAAGTTTGACAACTGAGCCATCTTTAAGCTTTACTACTGGACCTTCCATATAATCACAGCATGTCATTGATGCTGCTTTTCCTGGCCTTTCTAGCTTTAGCTGAGTTCCTGTAGCAACAAAATTGTCAAGAACTGCCATTGTTGCAGGATGTAATGAAGCTGCTGAATAACCTGATGTTCTTGATCTGCCATACCTTAGCCTGAAACCCCCTTCTCTCAAAGGATGAGTAATAACTGGTCTTCCTGCAACAAGGTCTTTTATGAATGTATAATCAGGCTGTATTTTTAATTTTGATTTTTTTTCTTCTTTTTCAGAAGTTTTTTCATCTCCACCTGATGATTTTCCTGCTTTTATCTTTTTCTGGAGTTTGACGAAATCTCCGATGAAATTCCAATGATCAAGCCCAAACTCTTTACCCCATTTTGATAACTGCTTCCATAATTTTGGAGCTTTTTGACAAAGGCCTTCACCTATTACAAGACATACCCCATTTCTTATTTTATTTGTAGCTACTCTTGGAAGATCTTTATGATTTGATACTTCTATCTTTTCAGAGCCATCCCCATTGATCTGGACAGGCAGATTCTTTACCATAAATTCAATCTCTTCCTCTGAAGGAAGATACTGAAGGTTTGTTATTCTATCATGATAATCATAAAGCTCTGTTGATGCTCTTTTGATTTCTTGTTCTGTAGGGTCATATGGCGCATACCCCATCTTCATCCTTACATAATCTGCTATTAAAACTGAGACTGAAGCTCCTGTGCCTCCAGCACTCCTTATAGGTCCTGCATAATACAAGTCAAAATATTCTTTTCCATCATTTGTTTTTCCAAGCTTGAATTCAACAAATCCTTCAATTGGTGAAGCCACAGATCCCATTGTGTGGTAAGCAAATCCTACCCTTATTCCTATATCCATAGCTTCTAATTTATCTTTGAATTTACAGAATTTCTCTTCTGCTATCTCTTCTGCTATGATAAGAGAAATACGCCAGTCAAGAGCACTGTATTTTTCTTCAAGCTCTTTTATTCTTTCAGATATTCCAGAACCTATTATATTTGGGGCTACAACAGATATAAGACCTTCTACTCTTTCAGCCATATTTGACACTGATGGAACTTCAACCTTATCCATAGGATCAAAACTTTGTTTTTTTGCAGCTTCTGCTATATCATAAGCTTTTTTTATCATGCTATCTATGTGCGCAAAGTATGCAGACATCTTTTCTGATTCGCCTTTTATGCTGCTTGCCATTTTCAAATATATATCAAAATTTTAATATTTTAACTTCCCTTGTCTGAGTATTTAATATTGGTACTCTTGCAGGCTCAGGATGATGACCTACTTTAACCTGAAAAGGTGTGGTGCTTTGCCAACATGATCCGCAGATCATTGTTATATTTCTATAAGATGATACAGCAGTCTTATGTATATGTCCAGTTGCAAAAATGTCAGGGATCTTTGAGATTATAAGATTATCTTTTTCAGGAGATGGGATGAATAATGTTGAAGTATAGCTAGGAGCAAGGTGCCTTCGCTGAAGCAGAAATTTCATTATAAGGTCTGCCCTATCATAACCGCCATTATTCCTGATTGATTCCACATTTCTCACATAATAATCAAAAGAGTAGCCATGGTATATCAATATATCAAAACCTTCAAATTCTTCTGTCTTTCCTATATTTACAATTGAGGGATTTGAAACTAAGATTACATTAGGCAGCTCATATATAGCTGCGGCAAAATCTTCGTAAAGCGCAGGCTGTGGCTCTGCAATCCTCATCGCATCGTGGTTGCCAGGGCATATTATGATCTTTATGTGTTCAGGAATCATCTTAAGGTATTCTGCGCATTTTTCATATTGCTCTATTATATCTGTTATTTCAAGTTCACTTTCCTGGCCAGGGTAGATCCCTACGCCATCAACAATATCTCCTATGACTAATATATGGGATACTT
The DNA here is from genome assembly GCA_023144115.1 of Nanobdellota archaeon. Lineage (GTDB taxonomy): Archaea > Nanobdellota > Nanobdellia > Woesearchaeales > JAGLGH01 > JAGLGH01. The sequence continues at coordinate 3,138 of JAGLGH010000030.1, forward strand.
TAGATGCAATCTCTTTCTGCTTATCACTTCCGCTTTTCCCAGATATCCATCCTATGAATTTAAGGAATTTTTCTTCAAGAAAAAATTTAGAGCCTACATGAAAATCTGAAAGGAACATAATATATGATTCATAAGGCGCTTTCTTGAATTCTTTTGTTAAAGGTATATCTGGCAGCAGTATATTATCAACAAAAATGATATTATCACCACTTGATCCGTTGATGCCAATAATCTCATCACATACTATATCTTTTACTATTTCAAGCAATTCTGGCTTGTTTTTGTTGACAAGTATTTTTATGGAACCTGTAAGATCTTCCAGAGTGAGGATATAATTCCCATTCTTTGTCACATTTTTATCACTTACCATACCTATTAATGAAACATTTTCTTTTTCTTTTTTGTTTATTAATCGATTTATTGAGACAATATTCTGGAGTTCAACCCTCCCTCTAAGCATGGATTCAATTGTCTTAAATCTTTCTCTAAAATAAGAAAAGAAGTCTGCTACTGATTTTTTTTGAGGCTTTTGATCATAACTGAATTTGACAATTACATTGTCATTTTCTGATTTTAAAGGATTTTGTTCTGTATTTATTGATTTAAGGACATTTGTGTCTATGTTCATGAGTTCCTGAGATAAGACTTCCATATTTATTTTATCTCCTTTCTCTTTTATGAGGTTATGGATATGCTCAACTTTTTTATTATCTTTGATATAATCTAAGAATTCAGGACCTAGAAACATGTCTTTTTTGATAAAAAAGTTTACAATATCTTCTCTTTTTGAGTCTATTAATTCCATTTTTTATAAAAAAATTTCCTGTGGAAACTTTTTTGGATTGGTATCTGGCGCTTTGGAGCAAGGTGATGCGAAATATAGAGTATATAAATGACCACCTCATGGTCTTAAAAGACTAGGTTTCCCTATAGGATATTAATAATATACTATAAAAAACTTTTCTAATGATTAATCCAGACCTAACTCTTTAATTAATATTTTATCTATTTTTTCAAGTGTATGCAATTGTACTGACATAGATATCTCCCTTGTTCTGCCATATCTTCCTTTTGATGCCACCCTTGCATTGATTATGCCTTGCATATCAAGTTCTGCAATCACATCGCTTATTCTTCTTTGCGTGAGTGGCCTGAGTTTTATTTTTGAACATAATTTCTTATAAATATCATATACTTCTCCTGTGAGGATATTATCATTTCTTTTTTTTGTCAAATTTAATATGGCATATAATACTGTCTGGAATTGCTTTGGCTGGGATGATACTATGTCTTGTATTCTATCCCTTTCTATCTTTTCCTCTGCTTTATCAAGGTGCTTTATAAGGACATTAGGATTGTCTTCCCTTTCTGCAATCTCTCCTGCAACTCTTATTAATTCAAGAGCTCTTCTTGCATCTCCGTGCTCTCTTGCTGCATAAGCTGCGCATTTAGGCAATAAGCCCTGCTCAATCACACCTTCCTTAAAAGCCTTTGATATTCTTTCTTTAAGTATGCTCTGTATCTGTATTGCATTATATGGAGGAAATATTATTTCTTCCTCTCCTAATGATGATCTCACCCTTGGGTCAATATTATCTATAAAAGTTAAATCATTAGATATTCCTATTAATGTAATCATAGAATTTTTAAGGTCTTCATTAATCCTTGTCAGATTATATAATAGTTCATCCCCTACTTTCTTTACAAGCTGGTCTATCTCATCAAGCACTATAATAAGAATTTTCTTTTCACTGTCAAGAGCACTATAAAATATTCTATATACTTCATCAGTTGGAAGGCCAGTTATAGGTATTTCTTTGCCAAGTTTTCTTGCTAATTCTGCAATAAGACGGTATTCTGTATCTGCTATTTTCTTAAGTTTACAATTAAGATAAAATACCTCCAAAGGAATAGATTCTTTTTTAGCGACAGCAATTATCTTATTTGTAGTGTGTTTGACAGAAAGTGTTTTGCCAGTGCCTGTCTTGCCATAAATAAAAAGATTAGATGGTTTTTCAAGTTTGAGAGTAGGCGCAATAATCTGGGCAATCTTAGTTATCTCATTATCCCTATGAGGGATAGTATCTGGAGAATAATTAGACTGTAAAACTTTTTTTTCGATAAATATAGGATCCCTTTTTAGGAATCTTTCAAATAATCCAGTAACGTTTCCTTCTCCCATACTTTTCTATAAGAAGTCAAGGTATTTAAACTTTTTTATTTTCATATATTATTCTTGTTTAAAAGTTTGTTATGGAATTATTATTAAATAATATACTGGTATATTTTGTGATTTTTATCAATTTATCGTCAATAAATGTGGATTTTTCAATAATATTATTATTGTATGAGGAATATGAAAAATTTTGTTGAAAGGTTATTTTAAAAAATATATTTTGAACTGATTTGTTTTGAGACTATAACCCTGCCACCCCTTGATTTCATATGGAGATTTAAAGATGTTTTGGTCTTTGTTGTTATTATTTTTAATATTTTTTAGAAGTGTTGAGATTGAGTTTTTTAGAGACTGGCTTTATAAGTTAAAGTTAAGAATTGATATGAATATTTATTTATTTATTATATATATATTATATATTTATATTATATATATTATATATATTATTATTTTCAATATAGAAACAAATAAATATAATAAATAAATAAATAAATAATTTCAAAAAAATGAATAATAAATAAATAAAAGAATGAATAATGAATAATGTATGAATAAAATTTAAAAAATAAACAAAATACAAATTAATAATTAATTTTTTTCTATATGAAATCAAGGGGTGATGGAGTCTTATCTTCAATAATAATTAATTTTTTGATTTGATTTTATAATCTGCTTTTTCTCTTATGTGTTCATTAGGGGTTTAGAAGCCATATGGATCTTGCTTGGAAAAAGCAGAGTGAGAAAACAGATCTGAGCTGTAGGCGAGCATGCTACTAATCTGTTGATCTATGGTGCTTGGTTTTCTTTGAATTGATATTGATTATAAGAAATATAAGTTATATATCATTAGTTAGTTATCACTGATTAATAAGAAATAAACCGAAACATTTATAAATACTTTGCTATTTACGATAGTGTAAGGATTTAAAGAAGGTGAATAATTAATATTATTTGAGGTAAACTTTAAAATGATTATACAAAATGATTTTTTAAACAATATAAGGGATTTTGGCTTGAATACTTATGAAGCTAAACTTTGGACAGCTTTGCTTTCAAGAGGTATATCAACAGCAGGAGAATTGAGTGATATTGCTAATGTGCCTAGATCAAGAAGTTATGATGTTCTTG
>JAGLGH010000300.1 GCA_023144115.1 Nanobdellota archaeon
CTGCTAGTTCAAGCTCATCTCCTGGCTTGATATTAAGCTTTTTTACCCATTTGCTGGGCAAACTCACTGTCAAAGTGTTTTGTCCTACTTTATTGACTTTCCGTTTCATAAACATTAAGAATTAGAACTAGTATAAATACTTTTCTAAAAGTAAATACATAATTACGAGTAATATTTATAATTGGTAAAACTATATATTATCTAAATTACATTCATTGAATTATATCCGGAACAACCGGAAATGAGGCAAAAACAATGATAAACAAAAAAGATATGTTAATTATTTCAAATTTAAGAAAAGACGCAAGGATGAATCTTACAAAGATGGCTAAGAAAACAGGTATTCCTGTATCTACGATATTTGATAAGATTAGAGGATTTCAGAATAATATTGTGACTAAGCATACAACCTTGATAAACTTTGATTTGCTTGGCTACAACACGAGATCTAAGATTCTCTTGAAGGTGGGCAAGGAAGATAAAGAAGCATTGAAAGCTTATCTTTTGAAGAATCATAATATTAATTCCTTTTATAGGATAAATAATGGTTATGACTTCATGATTGAAGGAATATTTAAGAATATAAAAGAGATGGAGGAGTTTCTGGAAAATCTTGAAGGAAAATTCACTATTGAGAAAAAGGAATACTTTTACATCATAGATGACATGAAAAGGGAAGCGTTCATGGAAGATAACCTTGAGTTGATGATGGTTTAGTTGTTTATTTGTAAAGAATTTTTAATATTTGAAATAGCTCAACCCCTATATGAAAAAGATAATTATAAATATCACCTATTTTTATAACCCTTTATTCAGAGATATTATAAACTAGGGGGGTGATAAAAATCAGCTTCATTAAAAGATTTGAAGTTCAAAAATTTATAGTTAGGACAGACTCTGACAGCATATATGAATTACTCCATCAAAAATCACTTTTCTTAGGAAAATCTAATTTTTATTGCAGGCTAGTGAAAGGAAAAACCCCCGGAATGTCTAAAAAATTAATTAAAGTGGATGGTTTTATGCTAGGGGCTAAATTAAATCGTAAAAATTACTTAGAATTAAAATTAGAAAATCTTAAACCTGGTATAAGTATTTGGATGGGAAAGGATTCCAAGGGAAAGACTTCTCATACATCAATAGTGAGAGTAATCAAAAAATTATGAAAAATCCCTAAAATATTATAGGTGATAAGAATTGAAAAAGAATTTATCGTTGAAACAACACCTGACAAGTTCGGAGTTAGTAGCATATATCAACTAACTTTCACAAGACATGCATTTAGTATTAACAAAGGTACATTTTATTGTAAACAATTAAAAGCAAAAAAGGCAGAATTATCCCTAAGATATGTCCAGGTAACTGCTTTAACAGAAGAAAAAAATAAATTTGATAACCTTAAATTAAAAATAAGTAATCTTAAGCCAGGTGTAATTATTTGGATGAAAAATGATACCAGCACATCAAGAATCCATAAAGTTTATATTAGATACAAGTAAGAACTAATACCTTTCTTTACCCCAATATTCCCCTTAAATTCTCCTTCAAAACATTTTTTCCCACACATGCAATCTATTAAATCTCATCTAAATATACCCCTCACCCTTCTCTCCTCTTTTACTCTTGCAGTATCATCTTTGCTTTCATTTAATATTGCATGTCCATAATCCACTATTGAAGGAAATTGTGTTTCTACATCAGATAATATTCTTTTTGCATCACTAAGAACCTTCCCATAACTGATTGAATCAGGATAGCTCTCAGACCATCGGGACGTTGACCTAAACCTTGCTGCATCAAAAAGTATTGTATAGAACTCCTCTGGCAAATCTGTATCTAAAGTTCTTGCCAGCCTATGATGAAGGCTAAGATTCTTATAAAATGATGAACTGAATTCTCTTAACTTGTCCCGATCTTCTGATAATTGACTCCCTTTTTCCTTTAATAAGACACTTAACTCTTTCTTATCCTCTTCTTCAATTAATCCAATATAATCTTCTAATTTATCGATTAATATTTCACGCACGCCACTGCAAAACGAATCATTAAGCTCCATAGTCAAGGGATATCCCTTATTTTTGATTATATATCCCGCAATTCTTTTTGCAGTCTTATTTGGAATTGCCTTATCAAAATCCTTGCTTGCTAAATCAAGTATATCTAATTGATTATTAAAATCATACCAATTTGGTGAACCATTTTGATTGATTGTTATTGTAATTCCAGTTGTATCAAGGATGTCCTTAAATAATGCTTCTCTAAAACCAGGCATACTATTCTCTATAATTTCTTCTCTTTCACTATCCATCCCAGTTGCATACTTTTTCTTAGTTTCCAAAGAACATCCAATCGTTTCATTTCTTCTCCCCTCTATTGCAAGTTTATATGCTTGTTTCGCTGAATCAGAATCCTGCAATTCACAGAAATACTCAAAAGCCTTGATAGCAGGTCTATAGAACTTTGGATATGATCCTCCTTCTAGGTCAAACTTGATATTATAAGCATGATCTAACAATAACCTAGCTGCAAGGTCTTTCCTCCCTTCTTCCTCACATTTACCAATAGCTAAAGCATGTGAAATACCAGAGTTCGTCTTGAAATCCTGACGGAGTTTTGCATAAATCTTTGATTTAAATGGATCTTCTGAATGCCCAGCCAAAAAGGATTGAGTCTTACTATCATCTAAAAATTTCTCAAAATCTCCATTCACAATGAGATTATATGCTTTTTTGAACTGTTCTTTGAATAAAGGATTATCTTTCCTTTTTTTCCATATTGGAATAATAAGATTAATTATCTTATCATTCCTATTGCATGAACCGCTTCCAGAGAGAAGACTATCATAAAGAAGTATATTTGAAATTCCTGAAATTTTGTTGAATCTTTCAGGTCTTTCTTTTATAAATTGGTCAAGAAAATATTTTTCTATTTTTGATACCTTTTTTTTGGTCGCTGATTTTCTGACTGCTTCGCAAAAAAGATCTTGCATATACTCATGCTGTTTTCTAAAAGCCCCTCTCTCAATTTCGACATTAGGATTTTCTGCTGACATTCGATAGCTCCTATTATGAAAATATTCTGTATTGATAAAACTAATATGATTCAATAAATAATCTATTGACAAATCAAAGCTTTTCCTTTCTCTTAGAAAATACGACCAGGAAAAGTGATTTATGCTTCCAAGAATTATTTTTGTTTTGCTTACATCCCTTGTCTGACTATTATACCAGCCATACTTCTGTTTATAATATTCAGTCCTTTTTCCTATCTCCCTTGATTTTGATGCACATTCATCTTCAAAACTCCCAAGCAATGAGTCCAAGCTAAGATGGATGCCTGATTCTTCAATCTTTGATTCAAGCACTTCTATTGTGTTCTC
>JAGLGH010000301.1 GCA_023144115.1 Nanobdellota archaeon
GGAAAGGAAGAAGATGATTGAAGTCAATGATGATAAATGCATTGACTGTGGAGCTTGTGTAGCTGCCTGTGAGCATGATGCTATTTGTTTGTGTTGATGATTGATTGGTGGAACAGAAGGAAAAAACTAAACTGATTCATATTTTTTTAGTATAAAGATATTCAATTAAATCTCTAATATCTGTTGGTTTATTCTCTATGTCATCATAATATTTATCATCCATGCTATGAAAATAATCTCCAATTAAAAATAGACTCGTTGAAAGAGCATGATAGGATAAAATCATTTCTAAAGCTACAATCTTCTGTTTTTTATTATTATCAATATTTTGGAAACAAAGGTTGGGATTTTGATATTTGTTTAGTTATCAAAGAAAAAGTTGAATTAAAGAAAGTCATTTAGGAATTAAAACAAAACTTTGGAGAAATAATTGAGTTCAAAGAAATATATTTAATAGAGCAAATGTATAAAGAAGAACTTCCAGAAGGGATTTTTATTGTATAGATTAGTTCTGCTGATTTTTTCAAATTCTTTCCCATCAATGTTTATAATTTAAACCAAAAAAGTATTAAATACTAACTGTTTCTTAATAATATGAAAGGATTAATAATTCTATTTATTCTTTTTTTAATTTCATTTAGTACTGTACTTTCTGAGGAAAGTAAGTTGCCTTCTGAGAAACAAATCTCAAAGTTTGTAGGTACTTTTATTGATAATTATAACTATTTTATTAAGAAAGACAATTTGGAAAAGCAAGAGTATTTCAAGGAGTATGCCGATTCATTTTTACTTTATGAACCACCCACAAGAAAATTCCAAATATCGGTTTATAGGCAAGATTTGGATGATGATGCGTTCATTGCGCTGAATATTGAACCTGTCATATCACCTGACCGAATAATAACTCTTAAGTATGACGAAATAATTGAGAGCATAACAGGGAAGAAGACTCATTTTTCAGGTTTTCAAGGAATTATGAGCAATTGCAATATAGGGGATGATTCTCAAGGAACCCATATAGGATTTGTTATTGGGTTCAAATCTTCTGAAATTATTAGTGATTCTTCTGATATTGCATTAAAGTTATCAAAGGAAATTTATCTAGAGAACAAAGAACGTGTAAGAGATATGAGATTGGGGTCGATTTGGTCTGGATACATTAATGATAATATTGATGATAATCAGATGTTTGAAGATATATTATTACTTCGAGTTAGGTCTGATCCTGAAGTCCCAGATGCATTCAGAACCACTCTTAATAATCGAGGAATGACTATATTTGATGAACCTTATTATAATGTTAGCACAATAATGTTGTATCAGCAGATACAAAATAGGGTCTTGATTGATGAGAGCTATCAGCCTGAGCAATTGGAAAAAGATATTGAAATTTTAAATAGTTCCGTATATCTAGAGCAGAGATTCAACATAAGTACGATTGCCATGAAAGAAGAAGCTAATAGAAGATTTAAAGAGATTCTTTACATAACTGGTAGCATAGGTAGCATAGTTGGTAGCATAGGTACCATAGTTAGTATCATAGTAGGAATTTTGGCTATAATCTTGTCTATTGCTTTTTTTAAGGTAAAGAAAAAAAGAAAGAAAAAGAAGGTGAATGTAGAGATTGAATAAATTCCTTATTCAAATATAATTTTGTTGTTCTCGAAAATCTTTCAGTTTTTCTTACTATTCTAAAAAAATAACATTACTAACCAAAAACTATATAAATAAATCCGCAATCATAAATTAACTATAGTTAATTTGGTGACAATAATATGCTGCAACCACAGGAGATTGAAGTCTGGTATATATTGCCTGCAATAAGAAGGGAGCTTGCGATGCTTCTGACTAAGAAGCATGGGCTTTCACAGAAAGATACAGCTAAGATACTTAATGTATCTGCGCCAGCAGTATCGCAGTATATGAAATCAAAGCGGGCGAGTGAAGTGAAATTTACAAAAAATACATCCAAATTGATTGAAAAAGCTTCTGAAAAAATATTCAAAGATAATTCAAAGCTTATCAGCGAAATCCAGATTCTTATTGCTGCAATAAGGAAAGATTTGACATTATGCAGGATTCATAAGAACAAAAACAAGGATCTTCCTGCAAAATGCTGTGTCTGTCTTAGGGAAATAAAATGAAAAAAACAATATATCTTGATAATGGAGCAAGCACAAAAACTGATCCAAAGGTAGTGGAAGAGATGCTGCCTTATTTTACAGAGATATATGGCAATCCATCAAGCATATACTCATTCAGCGAAAAGCCAAAAGAAGCTATTGCAAAGGCAAGAAAAATCATAGCAAGCCGCATAAATGCTAATCCTGAGGAGATAATCTTCACATCAGGAGGTTCTGAAGCAGATAATCTTGCTTTAAGAGGTACAGCTTATGCAGTAAGGAAGAACAATAAT
>JAGLGH010000302.1 GCA_023144115.1 Nanobdellota archaeon
AATAACCCAAGGAATATTGGTGAAATCGAAGATGCTGATGGGACAGGCAAGGTAGGTAATCCTGTATGCGGAGATGTTATGTTATGCACTATTAAGGTAAATGACAACAGGATAGTGGATATCAAGGTGAAGACATTTGGATGCGCAGCTGCAATCGCTACAAGCTCAATAATGACAGAGCTTGTGAAAGGCAAGACACTTGAAGAAGCAGAAAAACTCTGCAATAAAAATGTGGCAGATGAGCTTGGAGGCCTGCCGCCTATAAAGGAACACTGTTCTAATCTTGCTGCTGATGCTCTGCATAAAGCGATTGAGGATTATAAGAAAAAACAAGAATTTTGAGTAAACTTATTTTCTTTGTTTTGTTTAATTTCTAAAACTAAACTATAAATACATGGCAGTTTGCATTGTTAAGATGATAAAGTCAAATATATCGTATCTCTCAGATGCTGACTTTAATGATCTGCTGGAAGCAAATCCTGATAAGGAATATTATGAGTCCAACAGATGGAGAAAGCTTAGGATCTGTGAAAATCATGAGATAAGGTCTAGAAAATAACTGAATGCAGTTGGCTGCAGGAGTTCATTTCATTACGCTTTTTACGTGGTAGATCATGTGCTTTCCGCCAATCTTAGACTCTCCTCTTTTTCTTGAGCCAAATACATAATTGACATATCCAATTCTTGTGTTTTTTGGAATATACTTGAGTGTCTCAAACATGATTTTATATCCTTTTTTCTCGTATTTTTTTTCATGTTTTTGAATTACATCCTTAAATAGCGAGGTTCTTATCCCAAAAAAGCCAGACATAGTATCAAGGCAAGTGAATGGTTTGACAACAAGTCGCATTCTTGCAAGAGCATCCCCTCCCCAGGATATAATTTTCCTGTGGAGAGGCCAGCTGTTTTCAACTTTTTCCCTCACGCCAATTACCATATCATAATGCTTTAATAATTCTGCTATCTGCTTAATCTTTTCTGGCGGATGCTGAAGATCTGCGTCCATAATTATAATATACTTTGTTGTCACAAGCCTGACAGCATCAAGAACACTTCCAGTCAGGCCTTTTTCTTTTTCTGATGATCTGTCCAGGAGAGTTACATCCCCATTTCTGTAATCCATTACAATATCCTGTGTTTTATCTGCGCTGTCGTCATCAGTAACAATGATAGAGATGTCAGGATAAAGATTATTGACTATATCAAGAACATCTTTTATGTTTTGTTCTTCATTCAATGTCGGAAGAATTAAAGTGATATCTTTATTCTCGATAAGTGTCATTTTCATCATTATTTTTTCTTTATGAAATCGCCTAAAGTTAACCCTTCACCGCTATCAGTTTTAGCAAATTCTGGTTTTGTCTCTTCAACATCTTCTATAAGATTAATCTTAAGCATCTTCTCAAGTTTTAGCGCCTGCTTCAGAGAAGGCTTAAATTTTCCTACTTCCATGCTGTGCAGGAGCGATTCTTTTTCTGATATGAACCGCGCAAATTCCTTTTGCTTCATGCCCATCTGTTCTCTTTTCCTTTTTATTATTTGAGGGTAATCAAGTACAATCATCTGGATTATTTCCGGCTCTTTCTGTGCAGCTTCAACTTTCTGCTGCTGTTTCTGCTGCTTGTGCGTTTTAATCTCAGGCTCAATTCTTCGAATTTTCTTCCCAAATCCTGCGCAGCCAGAACAGACATTCATTCTTGTGCTTTCTATATCAGTAATAAAAAGTTCAGATTCCTTACCACACATCTCACAGTTTGCCATTAGGGTTCACCTCTAATTTCCTATGATTTTGACAAGCACAGTACGTATCCTTGGACCGTCAAACTCCGCAAGCAGAATATCCTGCCACTTTCCAAGCTGTAACTCGCCTTTATCTATAATTACTGTTTCTGATGGTCCCAGTATTGCGGATTTTATATGGGAATCACCGTTTCCATCAATCTTATCATGTTTCCATTGCCCCTGAGGAACTACTTTGTTAAGAGCATCAATTATATCAAGCATGATATTAGGGTCAGCATTCTCATTTATGATTACTGCTGCTGACGTATGTGGGATGTATATCAGGCATAAGCCTTCTTTTATTTTTGAATCTTTGACAATATCTTTTACCTGCTTATTTATGTCAATTATCTGCTGGCGACTGGTGGTAGAAACAGTAAAGGATTGCATGTATTAAATGAAAGTGAGATTGTTTATATAGTTTTCTAATTGTTTATAAAGTCATAGAAATCTTTTCGTGTATAAAATACTTTCTAAACACCAGAAAATTTCATAAATTATTATTAGATGGTGAAATTTTCTCGTTTTTATCAAGAAATCCTTTGCCTAGTTCTTGTTTGGATTTTACGTTTTCTTCACCGATTATCCTGTAAGCATCACATAAATCATTTAAGTAACCTTTAGCATATCCTTCTGGGAAGTATTGATCACCTGGATTTCCTCTCTCTAAACCCCCTGCTGGATAGAACTCTCCCAAATCTATTTGTCCATCTCCGCCCGGACACGCAATTACAAATCTATAACCTTGATGAATTTTCATAGAACGAGAACCTTTAAGTTTAATCATCTTTTTTTCAACATAGACATCTTGATTGGAAATATCATATTCAATGATTGTATTACATTTTCTACATTTTGCATGACCTTTTCCCCATAAAGTATTTGCAACAACTTCCCTTATTCCTTCAGGAGTTTTCATTTTCTCTTGCATTTGAGTGTACATTTTTTTATGTTCTTCTCTAAAATTTATACTCAGAAATGTCAATACTCCAACCTTAAGGTTGGAGATATGGACATTTCTGGTCGAACTCCTCCCAGAAGGATACCCCAACATTTATGTTGGGGAGGAGTTCATTTCATCATCCATTTTATCTACCTTATTCAATATCTTTACTTCTAAGAATCATGATTCTTATATAAATCTTAAGGATTGTGACTACTGGGGAGGGATGTGCAGAAGGTTATGGGTCGTCAAAGTCCCTTGGCTCGCGTAGAGGAAAAAGCAGGATTTATGAATCTATCAGTAAAATCAATCCTATTTCAAAAGTAGAGGGTAATATTGACTTATTATCTCATATAACCGATACCCTGATTCTTCTACTGAAGCATTGGTTGTGTCAAGGACAGCTTTATAGCCTTTGAAATTATTGTAATATGTCATATATCTTTCTTCTTTTTGTTTTATGATTGCAGGATTTTTCCATAAGATCTCATGATCTTTTGTTTTAGTTTTCTGTTTAAGCCTTTTGATCCTTTCATCAAGTGAAACTGAGAAATAAATAAGCATATCTGGCTTTGATAAGTGAGGAACAAGTATCTTCTCAAGCAGTTTATCTTTTATATTCTCAGGATTATGGCTTAATACAGAATGATACCATCTATCCTGGATAATATTATTTCCCTTTTCCAGTGATGGCTTTACATAGGTATTATCAAGATATAATAGTTCAGTCAGGAGTGAAGCTGTGCTTGGAATTATGTTTGATATTTTTCCTGCAAGAGTATTTGATTTCAGCCCTTTGCTGTAACTTACAGGAAAATTATCTTTTTTAAGATATTCCATTGCCTGCTTAATTACTGTAGTCTTTCCTGCGCAATCCAGACCTTCGCATACTATAAAAAGACCTTTGTTCATTTTAGTTCACCTGCAATAAATTTTCTCAAAGGGCATACGAATTTGTATTTGCCAGATGTATATTCTTTCATGTTAAATGCGCAAAAATCTGTGCAAAACCCATTGTATTTCCTAAATACTTCTGATGATATCTTCTGATGATAATCCTTCCACAGCTTTTTGTTGTTCCAGATATCTTTTATTGATACTTCATGCAGGTTTGCAATAGGCTTGTGGTATGATGCAAGTATTGCGCATGGATAAACATTGCCGTCAGGAAGTATCTGGAGATGGTAAGGATCTTCCTTTAATATGCAGCCAAGCCCTTTTTTTGGAAAATCTTTTTCAATCAGCGGAAATTCAAGTGACAGTTTTATTTTTGAATCATATTTTAGCAGGTTTTCCTTTATGAATTTCAGCCATCTTATAGGTTCAACAGACAGTTCATCTGCTCTGTTTCCCCTTCCTACAGGTGTAAAATAATATATTCCATTCTCCTGAACTCCTTTTTCTATGCACCACTGTGTAATTGCAGGCAGGTCATGCAAATTAGATGTAAAAACTGTAGTATTAACTTTTGTATAAAAGCCAAGCTCAACAGATTTTTCTATCATCTTCAAAACATGCTTAAATGTTTTCTCATTAACTTTTCTTATCCTGCTGTAGATCTCATAAGTAGAGCCGTCCAGGCTTATTGCAATTGCATCAAGGCCAAGGCTTCTGAAATATGCCAGTTTCTCTTCTGTAATGATTGAGCCATTGGTAACCAGCTCTATCTTATAACCTAGCGACTTGCCAACCTTAATTATGTCAGCAAGATCTTCCCTGACTGTTGGCTCGCCACCAGTAAGATCGATTCTTTCTCCACCCAGCTCTTTTGTGTCAGTGAGGATTTTCTTGATCTCTTTGACTGAAAGTTCGCTCATGTGTTCAATTCCTGAGTCAAAAGCGCAATGAACACATCTGAAATTGCACCTGTTGGTTATGTTTAGGTCTAGTTTTGGCAGTTTTCTATGCAATGGCATTTGATTCACCTCCTAGGTGATTTGTTTCTCTTACTGGCACATAAACAGTGCATAAATACATCTCATGAATATTCCATTTGCCGTTGAGGCGTTTTTTAGGCTGAGGTCTTTTTTTATCAGGCTCAAGCCAGCAGAGTGGGTCAGGTCCGTCAAAATGACCATAGCCTAAAAATGAAGCTCCAGCATCACCGCCTCTGCAATGGTAATAAGAAGAGCATCTCCTGCATTTTCCTCTTGGTTTCCTGTCTCTTATTTGCCTGAAGATTGGAGAATCCAATATCTCGCTGATGGACTTTTCCTTTATGTTCCCTCCGCTGATTGATAAGAATACAGATGGGCTAACTTCTCCGTCAGGCTGAATCCTGAAAGCAGTAAAGCCTGATGGATCTCCTTCAATAAAGTATTCTCCTCCAAAAGCTGACCTGAATAATGGTTCAGGAGCTGAAACCTTGTTGTTCATCCGCTTTGCAAGGAAACTGTATGAATACTTCAGTTCATCCTTGCTTAGAGCCAGATCATTTCTATTGTCTATTCCTCTGCCATTTGCCCTGAACCTGTTAAGCCGCCAGTAATCAACATTAAGTGATTTGGCAAGAGCATATATCTTTTCCATTTCATGCTTAGAGCAGTTAAGCTTTGTCAGGCATGTTACAATCTCTGTATCCACGCCTTTTGCAACAAGCTTTTTAATTGCGCAGATTGCCTTGTCAAATGTTCCTGGCATGCCTCTAAACCAGTCATGCTTTTTTGCATCTCCAAAATCTATGCTTACTCCGATGTCATCGAAAAGATCAAGATATGGTTCGATAATATCCAAAGTTGTCCCATTGGTTGTATAAGATATCTTTATCCCCAGCTTTTTGAGGTATTTGCAAAGTTCAATAAAGTCTTTTCTTAAGCAGCACTCACCACCTCCGAAATTCACAGCTGCCACGCCTGCTTGCTTTAGCTTATCTGCAACAGCTAAAGCTTCTTTCAGTGTTAGTTCATCTTCTGCGCATTTTCCAGATGCATTATAGCAGTGTATGCACTTCAGGTTGCACATTTTAGTCAGAGACCATCCTGCTATAAGTTTTTTAGTTAGTTTTTTTTCTTTCATAATCTATTATATGTGGAACAAACAATAAGAATGTTTTTTTGCAAATTTGCCCAATTTCCGATAAATTTAAATAGATTCTGCGTTTTTTGAGAAATAATATGATTTTCAGACAGAATATCAAAACAGAAGAGGAAATCAGGCTTGATCTAAAAGACAGAAAAATACTTCACTGGCTTTCTGAAGATGCAAGAATGCCATGCACAAAAATAGC
>JAGLGH010000303.1 GCA_023144115.1 Nanobdellota archaeon
AAAAGGAGTCATCCAGGGGTATGTTAGTGTAATCAATATAACCAAATTGGGATATAATAATTTCCATATTTTTCTGCACCTGAATAAGCTAAACAAAGAAATAAAGGACAGATTAATCGGGATTTTAAAATCTCATCCCTTTATCAATGTAATAATAGAATTCAGCGGCAAATATGATCTAGAGGTAGGTGTGGCAGCAAGGAGTATTGAAGAGCTGGACATAATCTTAACAAAAGTAACTGAAGATATATCACAATATCTCCAGAAATCCGATATCCTTATAATCAGCAGAAGCTATGAGAGAAGAGTTTTTCCAAAGAGCTTTTTGGATGTAAAAGAGGATGTTAAAATTAAAAAACCTGGCAAAGAATCAGGCAAAGAATTAAAGCTTGACAGGGCTGATTTGAATATATTGCAGATGCTTTCAAAAAATTCAATCCAGCCTTTGTATGAGATTGGCAGGCTTGCAGGATTGTCTGCTGATGCTGTCAATTATAGAATTAAAAAGATGATAAGCAGTGGAGTTATCCTGAAACATATACCAATAATAAACTATTCTGCTATGGGATATACAGTGTATGTTGTTCTCATGAACATTCAGAATTTAGTAAAGGAAAAAGAAAATAAACTAGAATATTTTCTGAAAAATCATAAAAATATGCTTTGGGCAGTAAAGACAATTGGCAAATTTAATCTAATGATGTACATCTGCGTAAAAAGATCTGATGAACTGCACAAGACACTGATTCAAATGAGGGAGCTTTTTTCTCCAGATATTACTGATTATGAGACTTTGATTGCATATGAAGAATATAAATATACATATTTTCCTGAGATTTGTGTAGAAGATTATTCTGATTGTATATAGGGAACTTACGAAACATTTATTAGATGATATCTAACCCCTATTACTATGGAAGAAACAATCTGGACTCCTCGTTTGTATGGAAAACATAATTTTGGGGTTAATTTAGATAAGGACTTTGCAAGAGATGCAATTCAATTGAGAATCCCGATTGAAAGACAAACAAGGATGAATAAATTAGCGAATAAAGAATTAGAGAGATTGAGAACTAATTGGTTAGATCCATATACTTTTCATGGAGATTCTTGTTTGATAACTCAATGTTATATTGGTCAAAATGGTGTTGGGCTATCTCTAGACTATCAAATAGTAGATAACTTACTAAAAGACAAAATATATTCTAAGGTAATTGAATATGATTCGCATAATGTAGATACTCCAAGCCAAGCTTATGTTTTGATGACTCTATTTGATAAATGGGTTGAATATGCAGATGCTGTCAAAAATGTTTAATAGGTTCTCAGCTCTGAATTCTTGAATATTAAAGGGATTGGACAGTCTTTTATTGACTATTTGCTAGATTAACTCCACTATGCAATTCTGATAATAGTTGCTCTAAATTTTCTGAATTCTCCAGAACATCTCCTAAACTAACTAGATTTGCTCCAGCATTCAGGATGGAGAATATCTGATCAGCTGTACTAATTCCTCCTCCTACTGTGATTGTATCATCAAACTGGTCTCGAATTGCCTTGATTATTCCCTTTGGCACATGTTGTAGTGCTCCAGATCCAGCTTCTAAAGAAATTGTGTTGAATCCAAGACATACTGCTTCACGACAATAAGAAATTGCTTTTTCATACTCAGTTTTTCTAATAATATCTGGATTTGTCACTTTACCAACTGTTAATTGGTCTGCTGGTTCAACTAATAAATAAGCCATATAAATTGGAACAACATCTAGCCTGCTTAGCTCCTCTACCTGGGGTTTTACAATCTTTGCAAACTTATTCTTAAAATAATCATTTTTTGAATTTAACAGAGATGGAATAATTATAAAACCATAGTTTTCACTAAGTACATCATGTTTTGGCGGCAATAAACCTATTCGTTTCTTATCATATCCATATTGCTGTAATTTAGTTGAAAGTTCAGAAGCATTTTCTCTAGTGACTCCTGTTGAACCGCCAATAACAATACAATTATAATAGTCTTTTAATTTAGCGACTTGTTCTAAATGCAATGCATGTTTTTTGTCAGGGTTCAGCCATATATTATTTCTGTCAACATCCAGGTATAGGACTAATCCTTT
>JAGLGH010000304.1 GCA_023144115.1 Nanobdellota archaeon
ATCGTGCTTGGAATTGCTGAACCCAGCGCTTTAGGAATCGATATATCTAATTACACAATTCATCAAGCTTGGTGATTATCAAGTTAGACCGTCTATCTAAAAAAATCTCATAATTGTCGGTTTTGTAAATATTCTTATCAATTGGGATAATATTATGGTCTAGAATTGAATTAAAATCTTCTTGAGGAACAATGGAACTGAAATAATCTGATGGAGATTTTTTGGAGATTTTTTTATTCGATTCAGATGACAAAAAACAAAAATTGACCACACAAAATATTTCATCTCTCGATAAGCCACGACCTTTTAAAAATGATTCCGGAAAGATGTGATGATATTCTTTACGATTATACTGTGACAATGCTTGCCCAAAATCAATTTTTTGATTTTTAACTAAATCAACTGGTTCAAATTGTGCCATCATAAGTAAGAATGCCCTCGTAATTGGATTCCCTTTCGAAAATTTTGTTAATCTAAGCATAGGCACTGTAACATCATATCTATAATCATCAAATGCATGCATGTCGCCTTCTTTTAATGATATTATATTCTCAATATCTGTATCCATTTTAGCACTTGTTTGTCCGCTTGAGTAACGCTTTGAAAAAGAGGTTTTCCAAAACCATTGACGTAATATCTTCAACTGTTCGGAATTAGGTTTGTCGATTTCATCGAAAAATTTTGATATGCAAATTAGTTGTTGGTGGAAGGGTAAAAAATCTAAATGTGCACATTGCAAATCCGTAGAAAGGAAATCGATTGCTTTTCTAATTGCTTCTTCAACAGAAGTCCAATTATCTCTAACTTGCTCACCAGTAAGTTTAAGGATTTGTTTTGATTTTGTTGAATTATTTATTAAACCAGAAATAATTTGAAGTAATGTTTTATGCTTTATGTTCCCAAAACCCTTTTCGTCGAGTTCTTCCATTAATACATTAGAAGAATCAACTAGGTGAAAATCTTCAGTCCATGTCCAAGCCGTCATTAAATCTAATGTACTGAGACCTGTTCCCGTATTGTTGATTCTTTCAAAGATTATTCCGACATCTTCTCGCTCCCTGTTCTCTATTGTGACAACAGGGATTTCATAATTAAGGAATTGAGATGCCAAATTTTGCGCATCTTCATGAAATTCGTCTTTAAGATTTGAAAGAGCAGAAATAAGAGTTGTAACATTAAGCAACTTTCGAAGATGAATGCTTGCATCATGAGAAACTAACTCGTCTTTTGACAAAAAATCTTCTTTTTCAAAATCGTAATAAATTTCAAAAATGTCTAAGTTTGGATTATAATTACTAGTATCATCTTCTTGCTCAACAAGCTGACTAAATACTCCATAAATACTTGCTAATCTTTGTTGCCCATCTAGGACATAGTTTACAGGATATGCATCCTCTCTTTCAGGAATATTATATCCAGCAATATTTCTTGTTGATCTAAGTTTATCACGTGATTTCCAAAGTAATACACTCCCGATAGGATATTCGTTTACCACACTTTGCAACAATTCAATTACTTGATTTTGTTTCCAGACGTATCCTCTTTGAAAGGCGGGTATCTTAATATCCCCTTCGTCAATTCTCTTAATCAACTTATCAACTTTTTGAGACGTGGGGGTTAATTCTGCGGTTTTCATTTCATATCACCTGATTTGATGCTATTTATTTTGATTATCTTCGATATATAACTTTCGAATATTCTGGTGAGCATTTCAAAATTATATGTGCATATTTGGCATAATTTAAAAATATCATGAGAATTTAATTTTATAGTAAACTCAAACCTTCGATTCAATGCAGTATGTTCTGTACATACCTATCACACTGGAAAAGTTACATTAATTCCTTACTAAAGGGTGAGTACAAACTGTACGTACCCCCTTTCCTCAAAGAAATTTGCAATTAATGACATCATGTCCCAGTTTAAAATTGAAAACAAATTAAAAATAATAATTATCGTAGGAAAACGCCGCCTGCGGCGTTCACCACG
>JAGLGH010000305.1 GCA_023144115.1 Nanobdellota archaeon
CTGCAAACTTTGTGACATTGGAAGCGAATGATACAAAGGTTGTTAGCAGTGTTGATATCCCTGAGTTTTCAACAATAACTTTAGGATTAGGCTTGATTGCTGTGTTAGGCGGATTGTTTATTATCAGAAGAAAGAAATAATAGCAAGATAGGAATATCTCTTAAAGGTATTTTCTATACTGTCAAGCCAAATCGTAGAACTCCTTTTAGCAGCAATATTCATTCTTTTAGATGCTTGTCAAAGAACTCCATTACCCTGTCCTTATATTCATCAGGATTTATTGCATAATTCCAGCCATGGCGCGCTCCCTCAATGATCCACAGATCTGTATTGCTCTTGTTTGAGCTGTCATAAATATATCTTGAATGCATGGCTGGAATCTGCCTGTCTTTTGAGCCATGTATCAGAAGCACAGGAGCTTTTATCTTCTTCATCTCATCAACAGGTGATATGTCTTTTATGTCAACCCCCATGATCAATTTGCCAAGCGCTCTTGTCATCCATATAAACGGCTTTTTTGTAAAGGAAGGGAATATCCAGTACACTTGCTCAAGCAATAGCTCCATGTTTGCATAAGGTGAGTCTGCAATAATCGCTTCTATTTCTTTGGGATGTGACATCAGTATTGTTGAGGCTCCAAGCGAAAAGCCTAATGCTCCTATCTTCCCAGCGTCTTTTCTTGACCTTAAATATTTAACAGCTGCTTCAATATCTTTCTGTTCCTTGTATCCTCCTGTTGTGTACCATCCATCACTTTCACCAAAATACCTGAAATCAAAAAGAAATATATTATAATGGCTGAGAATGAATTCACTTGTCATAAGAAGATTGTTCTTGTCAGCAGGATAGCCGTGGCATATGATTATTGTCGCGTTGCTGCTGCCTGAAGGGATGAACCAGCCTTTTAATAATATATTATCATCTGTCTTAAAGCTGACATTCTCATACTTGAGATTAAGGCTTTCAGGAGTGACCTTTGTCTTGATCTTAAAAGGATGTATAAGCATGAAGAACTGCAGCACAAAGAAGCCTGATATGAGTATGATGATAAGAATGCAAACCTTTAATATATTTGGAGGAATCTGCATAGATTGATAATTTATACAATGATTTTATAAAGATTTGGTTTAATATTCAAATTAATTAAACACTATCGATAAACCAAAAACATATAAACAATCACAATTTCAATAAATTGGGGTGATTATGATTACAGATAATATAGGAAGGCTTGAGCTTCTGATTGGAAACATGAGTTCAGGAAAATCCACATTCATGAATGATATTCTTCTGAGGAATGTGATTATGGGGAAAAAAGTGCAGCTTTTCCAACCAGGTTCATCGATAAGAGATATAGATGATCCATCACTGATTACAAGAGGGGGCTATAAAATACTTAGAGAACCTATTGCAGATACAGATGACATATATAGGAAAGTCAAGCAGGAGAGCGAAGTGATAGGAATTGATGAGTTGCATTTTTATAATAGGGGAATTATTAATGCGATAAAATATCTGGTAGATGAAGGAAAAGAAGTGCTGGCATGCAGTCTTGAATTAGATTTTAGAGGTAATTCTCTGATATTTGGAGATGGTCCTGAGGGGATTTATGATCTACTGCCAATTGCTGACAATGTACAATTATTCAATTCTATATGCACGCATAGGGATAATGGTTCAGACAAGGTATGCGGCAATCCTGAAGCAAGATGGGTGCAGAAATATTATGGTGATGATGTGGCCCCATATGAGACTCCTTTGATAGAATTAGGAGACATCAGGCAAAGCAAGGGCACATGGTATGCTCCACGATGCAGGAAGCATTTCAAGTTTTATGATAAAGGTTAGAGGGGGTTATTCTGCAAATTATTTGCATCCTGAACTCCTTCAACCCAATATTTTTTAAATTATATTGTATTCTCAATTGTCAATAAAGTATACAACAGATGATTATAATGAAACAAGATATGCAGCAGCTTATTGACCTTATCTTAAGACCGACAACTTCAAAAAAGAAGAGAAAAAGGTTTGCTAAAGAATTTTATGATCTATCAAATTATCCTCCTATACTCCTGGATGAGTGCTTTGATTATGCATTGAATAAAAAGATGAGTTCACCAAGGTCATTGGAATTGTTTGAGAAAGCGCATTCTTACTTTCTCTCAGATCTGCCAAGGTTTATCAGAGAACTGGAGATGTCTACTTTAATACAGGTAAATCATGAACTGATTGATTTTTATAGTGATTCTGGCGCAGAAGGAGAAACAAATCTTGCTAAAAGAATACGCAAGCTTAATGAGGATGACAGATTAGTATTTGAATTCCATGAAAAAAATTCTATTGGTGTCTTTGAGAAACAGACACAATATTTCACTGATAAGAAAAGATTTAATCACAATAGGAAAAATTATGATTTCAGACCAATCCTTGAATCTGCTGATTATATTATACTCTATCATGGAACAAGCAATGTATTTGATGAACTTATTGAAAAACAAGGCATTTGCCCGCCATCAATGACTGGCCATGATGTAATATCCAAATATGAGAAACAGTATTTAGATAACCATGAGGATTATGAAAAATTTGAAAGATTAAGGCAATCAATTGAAAATGACCGTCAGGATTCAGTATATTTCTCACTTGCAAGAGGGAATATTAAACAAGGACAAAACATACTCACGAATGGTGATGTCAAAACCCATATGGAAAAGGCAGTAAAGTGGTGGGGTGGAGATGAAAGACTGTACAGATGTCTTGTCAAGACAAAACACCTTCTTCCAGATGAAGATGCAAAAGAAGCAAAAGATTTCTTAGAATCTATATATACTATGGGCTCAGCTAAGATTAAGGGGAATCAAACAGATCATATATTTAGGGTTAAAGATGATGAAGTTCCTGTTTTTGTTAACAGATCTCCAAGTGCCTTAAGATTTCAGGAATTGATGGATAATTCTGAATGCCTCCATAAGGAATACTTCAGGCAAAATCCTGTTAAAAATATAATATAAATTATGTGAAATATCAATCCGAAACATTTAAATAAACCATTATGTTTCTTTTATCAAAAGTAGAGATTATATTAGTTAGTAATATAGGGTGAGATAGAAAATGGTTAAAAGAATAGGGTCTCTTAGACATAAAACAAGACACAAATTCAAGAAGAACATAAGGCAGAAAGGCAAATTAAGCTTAAGCAGGTACTTTCAGGTTTTTAATGAAGGAGATAAAGTATGCTTGATAGTCGAACCTTCAGTTCAGAACGGCATATACTGCCCAAGATTTGTAGGTAAATCTGGATTGGTTATGAAGAAGAATGGCACATGTTATGAAGTTGCTATCAAAGATCATAATAAGGCAAAGACTTTGATTGTGCATCCTGTTCATCTCAAGAGGTTATAAAGATGACAAAACCAGATATAGTTGAAGAAATTCCAATCACTATGAGTGAACTTGCTGAAGAGATATCAAATATCAAGAAAAGGGATAAGGAACTGAATTACAGAGCAGCAAAGACAGAGGATTATCTTCAGCAGATAGGCCTAGACAGCAAAAAAGCAAAGGAACTTTATGATAAAATCAAGAACCTTAATGTTCCAAGGCTTAAAGATGCTCACCTGATAAAGATAGTTGACCTTATGCCAGACAATGCAGAGGATGTAAAGACCCTATTATCAGGCTACACATTGACAGTCACGCAGGATAATATGAAAAAGATTGCTGCTGTTGTAAAAGAATTAAAAGAATAGGAATGGAAAAACAAGAATCAAAAGAGGAATATGCAATTGTGTTGGATTTTCTGCCTAATGGGTATCCAACTGACACCAGGCCAATGCACATGAAGACACCAATAGTGCAAGCTTTCGGAAAGGAGCATTTTACTTTGCTTGAGCTTGTCCCTAAGAAAGATGTAGTTTTGCAGCCTAATCAGGAAGTTTATATAGGTGAAGGCAAAAGGGAACAGATACATCACATAATAGGCAGACTTCCTATGAATAAGTTAAGCTCTACTGCAAACAGTGAACTTCCATTTGCAATAACAGATGCTGTGAAGAAAAATGAAAAGCATTTTGTTGAGTTCTTCAATACTGCGCAGGCTCTTACAACAAGGATGCATCAGCTTGAGTTGCTGCCAGGTCTTGGTAAAAAGCATATGTGGCAGATAATAGAGGAAAGGAGAAACAAGCCTTTTGAAAGCTTTGAAAATCTTAGGGCAAGGGTAAGGCTAATGCCAGACCCTGAACAAGCCATATCAAAAAGAATCCTGAATGAACTAAGCGGCCAGGAAAAGCATAGGCTGTTTGTTGATAGGTAGGATAATTCTATTAGATAAAAAATGACAGAAGAAAATATTCTTATGCAGGAAAAGCTAAAAAAACTGAATAGCCTTAAAGAGATGGGAGTGAACCCATACCCATATCAATTTGATATGACTCATCATGCAGCTGATATTCTTGAGAAGTATTCTCATCTTGAAAAAGAAGAGAAAACAAAGGATATTGTAAGTGTTGCAGGAAGAATCATGACTCTGAGAAGGATGGGCAAAGCAACTTTCATGCACATTCAGGATGAAACTGGCAGGATACAATTATATCTCAGAAAAGATGATGTTGGAGAAGAGAACTACAATATTCTTAAGAAAAGCGATATTGGAGACATAATTGGTGTAAAAGGAGCTGTGTTTTCTACTATGAAAGGAGAGATATCTGTCTATGTTGAGGATTATGTCATGCTTTCTAAATCAATCAGGCAACTGCCAGAGAAATTCCATGGCCTTAAGGACCAGGAATTAAGGTTTAGGAAAAGATACCTGGATTTTATTATGAATCCTGAAGAAAAAGAAAAATTCATAATGAGAACAAGGATCATAGCACTTATCAGGGAATTCCTCAATAAGCAGAATTTCATGGAAGTGGAGACTCCAGTCCTGCAGGTTGTCTATGGAGGAACAAATGCAAAACCATTCAAGACGCATATCAATGCATACAATATGCCAATGTATCTTAGGGTTGCTCCTGAATTATATCTTAAAAGGCTGTTGATAGGCGGATTTGAGAAGGTTTATGAGATTGCGCGTAATTTCAGGAATGAGGGTGTGGATCAGACGCATAATCCTGAATTCACAATGGTTGAATGGTATGAGGCTTATAGTGATTATAATGATGTGATGGTCAGGACTGAAGAATTATATAAGTTCATAGCCAAAAAGCTGTTTGGCGAAGAAAAGATAAAAGTGCATGACAAGGTTATAGATATATCAAAGAAGTGGCAAAAAATGCCTCTGAAAGAAGCTATCAGGAAGTTTGCTGATATTGATGTGGACAAACTTGATGATTCTGGGCTTAGTGAGATAATCAAGAAGCGCAAGATTCTTGTGAGAGGAGAGAAGAATAGGGGACAGATGATATTTGCAATATTTGACAAGCTTGTCTGCAATAAGCTTCAGGATCCTATTTGGATAATTGATTATCCTAAAGAAGTATCCCCTCTTGCGAAAATACACAGGTCTGATTCTGCTCTTGTTGAAAGGTTTGAGTGCTATATTGCAGGCAGGGAAATCGGTGATGGATGGTCTGAATTGAACAACCCGATTGAACAAAGAGCCAGATTTGAGGGTGAGCAAGCAGCTATGCGCGCAGGAGATGATGAAGCACATCCAATGGATGAAGATTTCATTGAAGCGATGGAATATGGAATGCCACCTACTGGAGGCATTGGCATAGGCATTGACAGGCTTGTGATGCTGTTTACAAACTGCTGGAGCATCAGGGAGATAATATTCTTCCCTATAATGAAGCCTGAATAAAAACATTGGGTGCTTAGTACAGCTAAGATAAGAAGCCTATTCTTTATATACTATGAGAAAATTTCTTAATTCCAGTCACAAAATATTTCATCCATCTCATGTTTGCCGACTTTTCTCTGATTTAGTTTTGAGAGGATTGGTTTTTTTCCATGAGATCCTTTGACTTCATCAAATACATAGTCATTATCATCATTTTCCTCTGATTCTTTTTCCTTATCCTGATATAGATCATCTCCTACATCAAAATCAGGTTCATCATCGTAATCGTCAGCATCTTTTTTCATTTTATCCATAATTCTTATGTTTTATTGATGTGGTTATAATGAACACCCGGGCTTTTCTAACTGGGGGGAAAGAATAATCCCCAGGCATCACGTGTAACCATTGGGGAGTAGGATATAACTTATATATAAACCTTTGGGTTTTGTTACGACTGAATGGTGATACCCCCTCGAGAACGAAACAATTAAATATATACCAAAGCTTTTCTTCCTCATGAAACGCATATTTCATCGTATCAGGGAAAAAAACAAGGCAATAGCAAGAGAAAGGATAACTAAGCTATTTGCCATGGCAGAAGAGGCATATAAAGAGAATCATGAACTGGCAAACCGCTATGTCAGTCTTGCCCGTAAAATACAAATGAAATATAGGACTAGGATGCCTGCTGAGCTTAGAAAAAAATTCTGCAAGCACTGCCTCCATTTTCTTGTTCCATCAAAGAACTGCAGAGTAAGGCTGCAAAAGGATCATATAGTATATTATTGCCTGGACTGCAAAAAGTTCACCAGATTTGTGCATAAGGGTTCTAAGAATCCTAAGAAAAAGGCTAATTAAAGAGATGAAAGAATATAAAAATGAAAAAAAGAAGAAAAAATTAAAATTTGAATTTTTCTCCAAATTTTCCAATAATAGGTAATTCTTTTTCTTCTCCTTGAATCGCTTTAATCAAGCCAATTATAAAGAAGACAAATACTAGCAGATTTCCAATTGGAAGAATAATAAACCATCCTAAAACTGGAATTATTGTCCCTACAACATTGATTATAATTGCTACAATTGCAAGCACCAATGATTGTTTAACATGGAATTCCGCAAATTTATTTTTTTTCATATTTTCATCTACAAAGAACCAAATTAATCCTATTGGAAAAAACCAAGCAAGTATTGCACATATTTTCCCTTGTTCTACATCTGTCATTTTTCTTACCTCATCCTGATTTTGATTTTCAAAATCGATTTTTAGTTTTTCTTTAAATTCTGTATGTACTTTAACTAATTTCCAAAAAAATGGAAACTAACACGACCATTAATAATGTATTTCCCGCCAGAATTTACACTTCATTTATAAATTTGATTCTCTGAAATATATAAATGTTTAGGTTTTATTCATTATTTAAGATTGAATAAAGATAATTTATAGTCCAGCTATCAATCAAACCCGAAACACTTCACTAACATGACCCCGGAATGTAAGAGAATAAGTCATATCTTTTAGGTCTTTTCTTTCTTTAATTATCCTGAATGCTTCCATTGCCAGATCCTGTGTGTTATTATTCAGGCTAAGATGCGAGAGAAATACATGCCTGAGTTTTGGTGAAGCATGTTCCATGACCAGAAGAGCAGCATCATAGTTTGATATATGACCTAATTCACCTGAGATTCTCTTCTTGAGAAAATAAGGATAAGGACCATTCTGCAGCATATCAATATCATGATTGGTTTCAAGGCACAGGAGATCTGATTCCTTTACAGCTTTTTTGACATTTGAGCAGGCATATCCAATATCTGTGATTACAGACATAGTCTTCCTATTATATGTTATAGAGTAGCTTACAGGATCTGCGCAGTCATGGGATTTGGAAAATGGATTGATTTTGACATCCCCAATCCCAAAAGTTTCGTCAGCATTGATGAAATTGACATTCTCTTTCTGCTTTATAAGATGTGAAAACTTTTCAAAAGTAGGCTGAGTGACATACATTGGGATATTGAACTTTCTCATCAGAACATCAGCTCCTTTGACATGGTCGCTGTGCGCATGAGTCACAAAAATGCCCTTGACATCATTTATGTCCCTGCCTATTCCTGACAGCCTTTCAACAATCTGCTTACAGCTGATGCCTGCATCAACAAGAAATGAGGAGCCATTGGCCTTTGCAAAAAAGCAATTGCCAGAAGAGCCGCTTGCGAGCGCGCATAGTTCTACCATAGAAGAGATATAATAAAATCTTATGTTTAAATATTTTTGGGTTTTCTAAATAGTAAGTAAAAAGTCAGTTGTAACGGAGCACAAGCATCTTCAAAACTTTGGATGTGTTTTTACAAGGCTCTGCGTCCCCGCAACTGGT
>JAGLGH010000306.1 GCA_023144115.1 Nanobdellota archaeon
TCCATAATTACCAACCCACAACATTATAAATATTTTCTCTTCATCTTATACCTATACATTATTAAATATCATTAAATAAATAACCGAACTATTTAATAATTACTTCATTTTTACTTAACAAAACAAAGAGAATCTCCCCAAAAAGTAGTGATTGTTAATAGTACTATCTGCTGAAACATATAAAAATTATTTTGAGTTCCTGTGGGAAAAGCCATCCAAAT
The DNA here is from genome assembly GCA_023144115.1 of Nanobdellota archaeon. Taxonomy (GTDB): domain Archaea; phylum Nanobdellota; class Nanobdellia; order Woesearchaeales; family JAGLGH01; genus JAGLGH01. The sequence continues at coordinate 222 of JAGLGH010000306.1, forward strand.
AAAACCATGCACCCCTAAGTGAATTCCAAGACAAATCATCAGTTCAGAAAACTCAGTTTAAGATATTTATTTACCTGCTTGATCTCAATATGTTTAATCCCACCAGTCAATTGTTTTAGATTATTTATTATAGCATTTAATTCTTCTTTATTTTTAACTTCAATATTTAATTCAAAATCATACTTACTTATTGCTTCATCAACATAAATGCTATTATCTAATTCTCTCGCAAAAGAAAGTAATGTATTATAATTTATATTTTTACTGAATATCAGGTTTAATTTATAATACTCATAATCTATTTTATTAAGATTAATATTTGCGCTATAACCCATAATTACTTTTTTTTCATTTAGAAGTTTTATTCTGTTGATTATAGTTTTTACTGATTTGTTTAATTCTTTTGATATTTCTAATGCTGTTTTCCTCCCATTAACAGATAATTGTTTTAAGATAGATAAATCCAATAAATCATAATCAACCGGAACTGATGTTCTTACTATTATTTCTTTTCCTTTATTTTTAGGATTAAGATAATTTCTAGGATAATATATAGTTCCAACATATGAAAAGATTTGGAAATCTTTGATAAATTCACCATAATTTTCTTTAAACTGCTTAATAAAATTGTCAAAAATATTTATAGATTTAACCCAGGACATAATTAGTATTTCTTCCTTATTTTGAGTGATGCCTACAACCGAAGTTTCAGTTCTACTAATTAACCAATTTAAAATTTCATCTTCTTTATCTCCAGTTGTTCCTTGTAAAAAAAGATAAGCTCTAAACCCTGAATATCCAAGCTTATAGCTATTAATTATAGCGTGTGTTCCAAGAAGAATTCCTTTTTTCTCAAGTCTTTCCAATCTATAGATAGTAGAACTTTCACTCATTCGAATTATTTTGGCTAGATGTTTTATAGGAATACGTGCATTTTTGGATAGTTCATGCAAAATTCTTCTATCTTTTGAGTCCATATTTGAATTATTTAGATTATTCTTTATAAATCTTACTAAAGATTCGAAAAAAGGAAAGCAATATTTAAGGAGGGAGTGCCCCTCAAGAGTGATGAAGGAGAGAAATAAATGAATGATATACAATTCAAAGAAAATTGTTTAGATCAATACCATCTATTGATGAAAACATGTTCAGGCAAAGTTACCAAATATGTATCTTCAGCATTAGAAGAAATAGTTAATGATTCAAATAGAAGTGAGAGAAGCAAATATCTTATAAATGCAATTCATAAAAAAAGAGAAGATTCTCCAAGATTAAGAGAATTTATTATTGAACAATCATATATCGCATCTAAAAATGAAAATGAGAATCAAATAGCAGAAGATGTCTATAAGATAGGTGCTGCAATAGAGGTCTATAATTTATCTACATATTTGATTAATTGGTTTCTTGACAAAAAAGGAGAAGTCAAGGACAGAGCTGATGAACAAAGAGTAGTTATTGAAGGTATGAGACTTTATGATAAATCAAAAGAAATGATTCGGAAAACTTCAGTTGAAACTTCTATTAAAGAAAAGCTCATAAATGAACTAGAAGTAGTAAATAATAAGATTTATCTTGGACAAGGAGATGATATTGATACATTAAATATAAGAAATAAGGCACATAAGCTACCTATAGAAAATTACTTGCCATTATATGAGGAAGCCTGCAGAAGAAAATGCGGTTATTTCTTAGGTTTTGTTGCCAGAATTGGAGGTTATTTAGCTAAAGCAAGTAAAGAAAAGATCAAATCTCTGACAGAATTTGGAATAGCATTAGGTACTGGGATACAGATAGTAAATGATGTTGCAGATAATATTCCTGCAAAAAAAGCAGCATCAGTAGAACGACCTTATCAGGATCAGTTTTCAGATATAGAAAATGGATTAATCACAGCATCAGTTTATTCTGCAATTCAGCAAAAACCTGAACTTGAAGATTATTTAGGAAAAGACCTAAAAAGCAAAGATAAATTAAAGCTATATGAAATTCTGAAAAAAACACAATCATTTGATTTACCTATGTATATGACTAAGAGATTAGGCCAAAATATTGCAAAAAAAGCGCTAAAAGAAAGCTTTGATAAAAATTCAAGAAAATATCTAAGTCAAATGACAGTTATACTCAATAATTCAAGGATTTACAATTACTTGAAAAAACAAGGATATCAAAGAAATACTTCTTTAAAAGAGATATATTCACAGATACAAATTATGAAGAAATAATTGCTCCTGTTTTAATTGCATAGTAGTTACAGGCAGAAGTATTATAAAGAATAAGTTATTCTCAATAGTAAAGAAAATTAGACGAGGTTGATTAAAATGTATAAAAATCAAAAATTTGAACAAATTGGAAATATTCCTGATGGAGAATTAGTTGTAAAATTTCCAGGAACAGACTTGAAAATGCATTATGAAGATGGAAAAGCCTATGTTAATAAAGGAAATAATATAGGTCAATTAGCATTAACTATCACAGATTTTACTACTGAAGACACTAGTGAAGAAAAAGGTATAATTGGTAAATTTGGAAGTCAACTTAGTGAACAATTAAATATTTATAAAAAACAATTCAATTCAAGAAAACTTTTAGCAAAGCAAAATTATCATCTATTTTATTCAAAAGCTGAAGATAGAACAGAGATTATATCTATGCCCTCTCTAATTAGAGGTGATAACATTTATGAGAATCATCTCCCAGGAATGACACTTGTAACTTACGATCCCATGGGAAAAGAGATCAGTGCTGAAAAAGTGCTTCGACAACACATTGCAACAGTTGGGGGTAAAAAATTAATCTCTGACAGACAAACTCTCAAAAAAGAAGTTTTAGAATTAGTTCCAAAAGTTAATGATGTTTATGAAGAATATTTTGAGATTATGAAAAAATTATCATCTGTTTTATCTCAAAATGGAGAATATAGCAGAAAATCAAATACCTGCAGTCACAGCCTATTTTGGTCACTATAGATTAATTTAATCCTTTAACTGGATTATCTATTTTAGTCATAACTTTGATTTCATTATTGTTTTTCAACTCAACTAAATCATAATATTATTCCAGAGCATCTCAAAATAATTTAAA
>JAGLGH010000307.1 GCA_023144115.1 Nanobdellota archaeon
TCTTTGGCATAGATTCTATTCTCTTCTTTATTGCGTTCTTTTCTGCTTTGTTTGCGTTGGATCACAATAAAATCAAGCGAAAGTCATACATCATATTCTTTATTATAGGTCTGATTGGAGTATTCTTTATCAATGTCTTAAGACTTCTATTATTGATACTGGTAGGGGTTCATATATCTCAGGAGCTGGCTGTGGGGATATTCCATACAAATGCTGCGTGGGTGCTGTTTGTTGCGTATTTCTTCTTTTACTATCAGTTTATACAGAAGTATATCTATAAGAAGAGGGGGTAGTTATAACTTAAATTCCTTTAAAAGCAACTTTCCATGCAGGAATAAGCTTTATTGAACCTCTTTTTTCTTCAGATGCTTTAGTTATCATAATTCCTTTAAGTTGCTTAAATTTTTGCATAAAATAGATTATATTTTTAAGATCATCATTGGCAATTGTGTTCTTATATTTAACTTCAATAGGAATCTTATGCTGGATTATGTCGACTTCCTTTTCTTTTTCTCTCCAATAATACTTAGCATCTAAAATAGAAACAATCAGGTTCTCAATTAATTTGCTTTCATCTATGCCATAACAAAAGCAGGGATGATAAGGATAAATCTTCTTGAATTTCCTTGATGAGCTTAGCTCACCTTTGCGGTAATTCTTAACAGTCCTGGTAATCAATCCCTGGTTGAGGTAATTTATGTGCTTTAATATATTCTCTTTTCCTCTCTGCAAATCTCTAGCTAAAGCATCTACATTAATTATAAATCCTGGATCGTTGAAAAATATATTTTTCAATGTTTCCAATAAATCCATATCAACATCCTTAAATTCTTTGCTTATATCATAAAAGAGAATTCTGCTTACTATAAAATCATCAATATATTTCCTGATTAGGATATCTTCCCTTAAGGGAGCTATTTCAGGAAAAGGAGTCTTAAGATACCAGATAAAATTATGTTTGAGTTCTTTTTGATATAGATTAGTCTTGTTTTTTTCAATTTTTATCTTATTTATCTTAAGCCACTCATCAAAACTTAAAGGTTCAAGCCTCAAAAATTGAATTCTTCCAGCTAAGCTTTCAGAAGCATTTTTTCTCAGTCCTAAATTAGATGAACCTGAGATAAAAAATTTAATATTTGGATATAAATCATAATAAATCTTTATCTTGTTTTGCCAATCTTTTAGTTTTTGTATTTCATCAAGAAAGAAGAAATATTTTCCATTTTCAAGATCCAGTTGATTAAGCATGGAATATTCAGAGAATATATCATTTAAATCTGATACTTTTTGGTCAAATGAGAAATAAAGGATCATGGATGGATCAGTTTTATTATTGATTAATTCATCAATCAGTTGAAAAAGCAAAGTAGATTTACCAACTCTTCTTAAGCCATATAATGTAGTAATCTGTTTAATCTCCTTTGCTTTGATTAATTCCTTAAACATATCTCTCCTGAATTCTTTTGCAAGCACTTTTTTAACAGTTCCAGATTTCCACCAGGGATTCAGCAGAGTGAGTATCTCATCCATATTCGTTCTAAAATCAGAACGAATATATAAATCTTTCGTTCTGAAATCAGAACGAATAGAATCATTGTAAATTTTCACTCAACAAGTTGGCTTTCTGTAGAACACCAGGCATAGATTCAATTCTCTTCTTCATCGCATTCTTTTCTGCTTTGTCTGCATTGAATTAATAGCAATTCATATAATCAACCAATAACATTTAAAGAAAAACGAAAGTATTATAAATATAATCATATTTGTATGTATTATTATGAGAACATTGAAATATTCTGTGGATATGGTGCATTTTGAGCAGATAAAGAAAGAGATAGTTCCTTCAATATTTACTGAGCACCAGTTCAATCTTATCAGGAGAAAATTCTCTGGGAAAGTCCTGACAGATTCTGAGAAAAATGAGTTTTCAAGAACAGTATCCAAAAAAATGAATGCCATATATAAAATCATCCAGAGAGAAGCTGATGGGATATTTGTATATGGGAAAGAAAAGATAATTCCATCTCGACTAGAACAAGCATCAGATTATATTAAGAAGTTCTCAAGAAAATTCAAAAACAGGCATGTGTTCATAACTGGAAGTTTTTTATGCAGCGAATCTTATAATGATATAGATGTATTTGTCATATCAAAATACGAAAAAGAAGACTACAGGACTGGGAACTTCCACATAAATTATCTTTCTGAGGATGTCTATGGCTCACTTTTTTTTGAAAGTGTATGCAAACTTTGCATATCTAATAAAGAAATCAAGAGGCAGAGATTGACAGAAAAGATTGATATAGATATATTTATTTCACTTTATCAGGAATTATTCAATGATGTGGATAAAAAATTCAAAGGAGTTGGATCCACATTAAGGGAGTTTCTATTGCAGGCTTGTTTTATCGGCAGGATGCCTGCTTTTGATTCATTGGAACTAAGGCAAAAAGCAGATAAGATACTTAAGACTAAAAATCCCAAAGAGATAATCAAGAATATATTCATAAACTCAATTGTTATGGGAAGCGAAAAAAGGCAATCAATAGCTGCAATGAAAAGGATGATAAACTCATATAAAGAGCTGATATGCGAATACAGGCAGCATAAGGATTATTATCTTGATCTTATGAGCGCTTTTGAAAAGGTGATTGCGATTGAAAGCTAATGAGTTTAAAGAAGCTGTTATAGGAATTCTTAACCAGGATATCAAGTTTGACGGTCATGTCGAGAAAGTAGCTGAAAGCATAACTGAACACAGGCAGGAAAAAATATTAGGTTGGATAAAAGAATGCAAAGAAGGGGCGCAGAGACCAGAGCCATGCAAAAATTTCAGAAATCTTATATCCTTTATCTACAAATCAAGTGATAATCATAGAGTTGTTTATTGATAAGCATAAATATTATGATCGGAAAAGGAAATAGATTCAGCAGAGTAATTATCTTGTCCATATTCGTTCTGAAATCAGAACGAATAGACTCCTTGTAAAATTTTACTCAACAAGTTGGCTTTCTGCTGAATCTTAGGCATAGATTCAATCCTCTTTTTCATTGCATTCTTTATCAGTTTATACAGAAGTATATCTATAAGAAGAGGGAAGAACCAGGCAATGATTGACTACTCTTAAATAGGGTAATATAGAAATCTTTATAATCTTCTGAGTATTTTCATTTTAGAAATGTACATATTGTATGAATGGAGGCAATAAAATGATAACTGAGTTAAATTATAATCCTGTGTTAAGAGAACCAACTAATAGAGCAATTTTTCAGGCTTTTTGGGATAGTGAATCCAATAGAATGAAGGAATCAGTTTATACTCCCTTAGAAAAAGAATATCCCTCTCTAAAAGGAATTCTGGAAGAATTCCAGAATAATTATGATCCTATTGCAAGACATGAAGAAGATAAATTTCTCATGGAAATGTTCAGTGGTGTATCAAAAATTTCTGGCTTAGTTAATCTTCTTGCGAAAGATGAATGTTCTCAAAGAGTTAGCAGAGTGATTACTAATGTTGATATAATATTGGAATTATATGCTAAATCTGCACAAGTTCAGGAAACTTTCTATGTAAGTTTTATAGGAGCAGCAAAAAGAGTTGGGA
>JAGLGH010000308.1 GCA_023144115.1 Nanobdellota archaeon
AGATCTTGCAAAAAACAGAGGTTTAGAACCTGAATCAGTACTTGAAGCGGCTAAATTAATACCTACTGCAAAGGCAGTGAATACATTGCAAGCAGCCACAAGAGAATATAAGACTAGAGAATTGAATAGGATTTATGGCAGGTGAATCTTTTTTTAATAATCATTATGCTCACCTTGTTCAGGGACTGATTCTATTCTCTTTTTCATTGCACTCTTTTCTGCTTTGTCTGCATTGAATCATAATTGCTGTTTGTTGCGTATTTCTTCTTTTACTATCAGTTTATACAGAAGTATATCTATAAGAAGAGAGAGTAGGGTGTTTCGGAAGTTATTTGTAAAAGTCGGAAATAGTTATATGTTAAATTCCATATATTTATAAAGAGTATTGCATTTTTAGAATATTGATGTTAACTCTTTTTGAGTTATTACAAAGATATAAATATTAAGTGAATTGAGATAATACAAATGGGGGCAAAAATGATATCCTTTTTATGTTCATTAATGGCTGTTATTAAAGATGTTAAAGATGAAATAAGAAATAATAGTTCTAAATTTATATTTGTTTCTTCAAAAAAGGATTTATTAACAAAATTAAATAAATTAAAAGTCAATCCGTCTGAAGTGAGATTTTATGATACTAAAGAAAAAGTAAAAGACTGGGATAATGTAGGCGGTGTATTTAAGAAGGATGATAACATATATGCATATTCTAATCTAATTCAAAGCGAATTAGATGCAAATCTTAATTCATTGTGATTCTTTTTAAAATGGAAGAATATATTTATTGGGTAGTTGTGGTTTCACTATTTATTTTTGGTGTTCTCTTAAATACAATTCGGAAAAAAGTAGAAAGCTTATTTGACTCTTTAATTGATTATTTGCTATATTATTTTAAGTTTAGGATCTCTTATTATAAAAAAAGAACTAGGGAAATTTATGAGCTCTTAGATAGAGAAATTAGTGAGAACATCCCTTCTGATGGCAGAAAATTTAACTTTAAATATGAACAATGGGATGAACATACTCAAATCCCTGTTAATTGGAAGATTATTAAAATCTCTGAGAGTTTAGATAAAAAAAGGATTGATGCTTCAATAATACTGCAATTACCTGCTAGTTCTAAGTATAAAATTGAGAGAAATCTTATGCAATTAAATTATAAAAAAGCTTTTTTCTTTGCGATGAGCAGAAAACTTGCCATTAAGATGAAGAAAAGCGATGTAATTAGTGCTATTGATGATAAGGTAGAAAAATGTGGAGTATTACGTGAATTTCAAATTTGCAGAGAAATATTAAATAATAAAGAAAAGTTTGCTGCTATGATATGTGAAGCAAGAAGAAAATGGAAATTTGTAAATGGCGATGTTGGTTCAACAACTAAGAGGGAATTTTGCAAATTCCTCGATGATTTATCAAAAGGAAATGTTGGAGTGTTAAATATTTGGGCAAAAATTGGAGTTGATGCTTATTTTACAGAAGTAAAAAGTAATCTTGCGAAATATAATATATTACATATATATGCAAGAGGCAGAAAAGAAAATTCTCATAATTTATTTGTTATTGAGGCATTATATAATTTAATTAAGAAGAAGTTGAGAAAAATTGAAAAGGATGATCTTGGAATATATGATTGGATAGATAAAGAAGAAAATATAGCCTATAAAGCAAGAACAATTATTTTAAGAAAAAAATGAAACTA
>JAGLGH010000309.1 GCA_023144115.1 Nanobdellota archaeon
TTCTTTGAATTCCTTAGCTAATTGTTGAACTCTACGTTCTGTTATTCCATAGATTTTTGCTAATTCCTGGGGTTTAATTTTGAAAAAATCAAAACCCTTACCCAACCCAAACACATATAAATAATGCCCAAATATATAATTACCCATTATGACAAATAAAAAAGATACAAAATACATCGTCGTTACAGGCGGAGTTCTTTCAGGTTTAGGAAAAGGTGCAGCAACAGCAGCAATGGGTAGGCTTTTGCGTGATGACAATAAACTTATCACAATCAAATGCGATGGCTATTTAAATGTGGATCCAGGAACAATGAATCCTATTGAGCATGGAGAAGTCTTTGTGCTTGATGACGGCGGCGAAGTAGATATGGATTTCGGTCACTATGAAAGATTCCTTAATATTACCTGCAAGAAGGATTGGAACCTGACTTCTGGAAAGATATTCAATGAGGTTATCAAAAAAGAGAGAGAAGGAAAATATCTTGGTCAGACTATTCAGATATTTCCTCATGTGATTGATCACATTAGCAACAGAGTTACTGATATTGCAAAAAAAGAACTGGCAGATATAGTCTTTATCGAAATTGGCGGAACTATTGGAGATATTGAGGTCTCATGGTTTATTGAAGCTGCAAAACAGCTAAAAAAAGACGTTGGAAGAGATAATGTGCTATATACTCACCTGACTTATGTCCCTTATCTCCATAATACTGGCGAACCAAAGACAAAGCCTGCGCAAAGAGATATAGCTCAGCTTGCCCAGATGGGAATATCTCCTGATATTGTACTCTGCAGAAGCAAAGAGCCATTGGAAGAAAAGATTAAGACAAAACTGGAAAGGATGTGCGATATTGATCCTAGTAGAATCATCTCTGCTCCTGATGTTGAGGTCATCTATGAAGTGCCCTTATGGCTTGAGAAACAAGGTCTCCTGGAAATTATCTCAGATAAATTTGGCTTAGCTCCTAAAGGAAATTTCAAGAAATGGAGGACACTTGTTGACAGGATAAAAACTCCTTACACAAAAGTAAAAGTTGCAATCTGCGGCAAATACACAGACTTAAAGGATTCATATGCAAGCATAATTGAATCACTTGCTCATGCTGGAGCTCATCTTGATACAAAGGTTGATTTGAAATGGATTGAGACAACTGATATAGGTCCAAAGGGAAATTCTGTCGAAGACTTATTGTCAGATGTTAAGGGTATTATCGTGCCTGGAGGTTTTGGAGCAAGAGGCACAGAAGGCAAGATAGAGATTATTAAATATGCAAGAGAGAACAATATGCCCTTCCTTGGCTTATGCTACGGGCTTCAGCTCGCAGTGGTTGAGTATGCGAGGAATGTCTGCGGCCTTGAAAGAGCAAATTCTTCAGAGATAAATCCTGATAGCCCTCATAAGGTCATCACAATCATGCCTGAACAGGAGAAGATAAAGACCAAAGGCGCAACAATGAGGATTGGGGCATATGATGCTGAATTAAAGCCAAAAAGCCTTGTGCAGAAGCTTTACAATCAGGATATTGTTTCAGAGAGGCACAGGCACAGGTATGAGGTAAATCCTGATTATCATGAAATACTTGAGAAAAATGGGCTGGTCTTATCAGGCATGTCTCCGAACGGCAGGCTTGTTGAATTTATTGAACTTCCAAAACAAAAGTTTTATGTTGCAACCCAGAGCCATCCTGAACTTAAATCCAGGTTAGAAAAACCTGCGCCATTGTTCTATGGCTTTGTGAAAGCTGTCAATAAATAAGATTATTAGATTCTTTTATTATATTATATTTTTTACAGAAATAAATAGTTTATCAATTATATTCATTATTATGGAGATATTGATATATCTTATAAGCTCCCATTGCCAAAGCCCCTGTAACAATGACTCCAGCTCCAAATATTTTAGCACGACTATAATCTCCATTAAAATAATAACTTGCTGAATTTATAGCAAGGAGTACAGGAGCAGCTGTTAGCATTGCAAGTACACATTTATGAACTGGTTTTTCTTCTTTCAGGGATTTTTCAAACTCTTTATCAATAGTTATTTCTTCCAAATTTCTTCTTTTAATTAGCTTGCTTTCTTCCATCTGTATTGGTAATATTAATTTCTTTATAATTCTTTGGATTCTTTGCTACTCCTCAGTTAAATATAATCTGGAAGAATCAGCATTCTGCCATCTTAATTGAGGTGTTTCTGATCCCTCTGACTTAATACGTTCAGGGCATGGATACATAAAACCCTCTTTCAAACCTATATTATTTATTCTTTCTATGCTTGTAGTTTCATATACTGCTTCATCAAATGCTTGTTCAATTGTTTTTTTAGGATTAAGAATATTTGAGAATAAAAAATGGGAAAAATATGCTCCTACATTATCCATATGTCCGTAACTTTTTTCTTTCCTATTTGCATTTGACATTCCAATATTTCTTCCATATCCCATTCTTTGGGCAAATCCGCCTGAATGACATTGCGCAAAATAAAAAAATCCAAAGTTTACAGGTAAACTTACCTTTTTCTTGTCTCATATTAATCGATAATGCTTAATCTTTTATAAAAATATTTAAACATTAATCAATTTATAATCTGATTGAAATAAATAATTCTTATGAGTTAGCAAATCTTTTTTACGAAAGCTTTAAAAACATTAGGGAATCCCTTAATTTACTAAGGGGAAAAATATGTCAGAAGATAAAAAAGGAATTAAATCACAACTAATGCATTTTTATGAGAAAAAATACAAGATTCTTCTAATAATTCCTATTCTATTGCTAGTGTTAGCAATATCTCAAATAGCATTCCAGACCATAACAACAGGAGATTTTCTCTCTAAAGATGTCAGCCTTAAAGGTGGTATGACCATTACAATTCCAACAGAGAAGCCTGTTGATCTCGCGCAAATTACTGCCTATCTTGAAACTAATTATCCTGCTAATGATATTTCTGTGAGGACTTTGTCCTCTGGGATAGAGCAAAAGGGAATTATTGTCGCAGCAGATATATCTGTTGAAGATAAGGAAAAGGCAGAAAGTTTCATAGTTGACATTGCAGAGCTTACAGACGTGCAAAGAAAAGAATTTTCAATAGAATTCATGGGTTCAAGCCTGGGTGAAAGTTTCTTTAGGGAGACATTCATTGCAATCTTGCTGGCATTTCTTTTTATGGGCGCAATTGTATTCATGTATTTTGGAGACAGCCTAATCCATAAGCTGATTGTTGTCGGCATCACTATTGTTGCAGCAATATTGCTTTATTCAGGCTCTGGCATAATCTTTAAGATTCTTGCAGCCATAGCAGTCATCGGTCTTATTTTTATGTACATTAGATTCAGCATACCCAGTTTTGCGGTCATACTCGCAGCATTATCAGATATAATAATCACTCTTGCAATTGTAAATATGATGGGCATGAAACTGAGCACTGCAGGAATTGCAGCATTCCTCATGCTTATAGGTTATTCTGTTGATACAGACATACTTCTTTCAACAAGAGTGCTTAAAAGAAAAGAAGGCTCAATCATGGATAGGATATACAGCGCAATGAAGACTGGACTTACAATGAATATCACAACAATGATTGCCCTTACTGTAGGATTAATCCTGTCGCAGTCTGTAGTGATAAGCCAGATAATGATAATACTTCTTATAGGATTGTGTGTTGATATAGTCAATACATGGATACAGAATGTTGGGATACTCCGGCTATACCTGGAGGCTAAGAAATGAATATAGATCTCAAGAAGCTATTTCTGAATTTCAGAGTATTGCTGCTAATTGTTTTTCTTGTATTTGCTATAGTAGCCATATATCCTAATCCTGATGCTAAAGGTGTTGCAATCAGGAATGTTGTAACAAACAGTTCAGCCAGCCTTGCAGGAATGGAAAGCCCAAAGCCAACCACCAGGCCTATGGCAAGAGAAGTAATAGAGGCAATAAACCAGAAACCTATAAAGGGTCTTGAAGATTATCATGCTTATACATTAACTTTTGAGATAAACGATACTGTCCATATAAAAACAAACAGGAGAATATATACTCTGACCATAAAGCCTGAAATAGAAATAATAGAACTTAATGAGACTGAAGAAAAGGTTTTTGAAGAGATAGTGCTTGTGAATGAAACTATCAATGGCACAGAAGTTGAAGTCAATAAGACAATAAATGTCACAAAAGAAGTTCCAAAAACAATCACTAATATTCTTGGTGTTGAGGATATCGGGCTTGGAGTATATGATGCTCCTAATACTAATATCAAGAAAGGCCTTGACCTTCAGGGAGGCACAAGAGTGCTGCTTCAGCCTGAAGAAGATCTGGATGATGAAGAGATATCAAGGTTGATATATAATCTTGAGCAGAGGCTTAATGTATATGGATTAAGTGATATAGTATTGAGAAAATCTTCTGATATCAGCGGCAGCCAGTATATACTTATCGAGATTGCAGGAGCAAATCAGGAAGAAGTTAAGGAACTTCTTGCCAAGCAGGGCAAATTTGAAGCAAAGATAGGCAATGAGACTATATTCATTGGCGGCAAAAAAGATGAGTTAGGAGTTTCATATGTATGCCACAGTGCAGATTGTTCAGGCATTGACCCACAGTATGGGTGCAGGCAGACTGGAGATGGCTCTTGGGTATGCAGATTTTCATTCTCTATTTCAGTAAAGCCTGCAGCAGCAGAGCGCCAGGCAGATATCACAAGAGAGATAGCAGTTTTAACTGACGAAAATGGAGAAGAATATCTTGAAGAAAAGCTTGTGCTTTACCTTGACGATGCGCAGGTTGATGAGCTTAATATAGGAGCAGATCTTAGAGGCAGAGCTGTGACTGATATATCAATCAGCGGGTCAGGCGCAGGAGCTACTGAACAGGAAGCAGTCTATAATGCACTGGCAAATATGAAAAGGCTTCAGACAATACTTGATACTGGCAGCCTTTCAGTAAAGCTTAATATTGTCAAGACAGATACAATTTCTCCTCTATTGGGAGAAGAATTTCTTAAGAACACTATCATGATAGGTATTTTTGCCTTATTGTCAGTCGCTATTGTTATTCTTGTGAGATACAAGAAGTTAAAGATAGCTCTTCCAATGACTGGAATCATGCTTTCAGAGGTCATAATGATCCTTGGGTTCGCTTCCCTTGTCGGATGGAACCTTGACCTTGCAGCTATTGCAGGTATAATAATCGCAGTAGGCACAGGAGTTGATCACCTGATTGTTATTACAGACGAAACACTCAAAGGAGAATCATCACATTCATATAACTGGAAGAGCAAGATTAAGAAAGCATTCTTTATAATTATGGCTGCTTATTTCACAACATGCGCAGGTATGCTTCCTCTTTGGTTTGCAGGAGCAGGACTTCTCAAAGGCTTTGCATTTACTACATTAGTGGGCATATCAATCGGTGTCTTTATAGCCAGACCTGCTTATGCTGCTATTATTGAGCAGTTATTAAAAGATTGAAAATGATTTTCGCAGAATTTTTAGATTATTTTAATCATTCATGATAACTTATTTAAATAATATTATATTCTTATGATTAAATGAACAATTTAAACGAAGATTATGGTCATGAATTAGAAATTTTGTTTAATCAGTTGAATCCCTTAATTTATCAGTATATATTAGCAAATTTAAGAACCAGCCTGTCTTCAATAGGCTTTTCCCAGAATTTTATCACTAATTTAAGCGATAATCTGAAGAAAAAGAATTTTAATGATTTTTATGATAAATTTAATTCAGAACTAAAAAGTGTATATGATATTGGGTTTTTTCAGGAGAAAGTGCCAGAGTACTTTAATAAAGAAGTTGTGCCTCATATTCCCATGTCAAATAAATTATTAGATGTTGGCTGTGGTACAGGGATATTATTGCATACAATATCAAATAATCCAAAATTTAATTTACTTACTGGAATTGATATAAAGGAATACCCTGAATGGCAAAAATTTAAAAAATCAAATATTGAATATTTAGTGGTACAGGAAAATGAATCCCATAAATTTATAAAAAAACAAAAACCTGATAATGTTGTTCTATCATGGGTGCTGCATCATATGGATAATGATGAACAGATAAAATATTTGAAAATTTTATATTCAGAATTACCTCCCAAAGCAAAAATAATTATTCTTGAAGATTCCTACTCTACTATCAGGATTCCTGAAACTGGGGCAGATATTCACGAATCTTTTATGAAATGGAATACTGCAGAAAGAAGACTAATTATGTCAATATATGACTGGATAGCAAACCGATTATTAGCAAGACGCAAAACAGTTCCAATGCCATTCTCATATAGGTCATTAGAAGGATGGGAATCTTTGTGTGAAAAAATTGGATTTAAAATAACTTATTCTGGTTTCATAGGTTTTCCTGATAAAAGGGATATTAATACACCCCAAAGTATATTGGTCATAGAAAAATAACAGATTGCTGTACTATTTGTGGTTAATTTCACAGTTTGACAGTTTCTGCAGGAATCTTTTTATCAAATATTTCATAAATCAGTTGATCTTTTTTCTGCTGATTATCCTCATAAGGGACCATATATTCTTTAGGAACAAAGAATTTTTTCTGCTGATTATCATAGACTATCTGATAATTGCTTTCATCAAAATCAGGTTTATGGTATGCTGTATAATATCCTCCTGCAAACCCAATGCCCATGCATAAGATTGATACTTTCACATACCTACTAACTAGTTTCCTTAAGGGTTCTGTAACAAGCATATGTTCAACTGTCATATATGAGGAGATAATCCTGGGCTTTATATCTATATACCATAATTTTTCGAAAGATTTCCGAACAAAAAACTTTTTTACATAAACCAAAAGTTATAATAATGTCAGCCAATCTTCTCTTAATATGGACAAAATAAGTTGCATCAAATGCAAAAATAATCCCATTTACACGCTAGAGAATAACAGGCAGCTCTGCGATAGTCATTTTATATCCTATTTTGAGAAAAAGGTATTCAGCACTATAAGAAAATTTAATCTGCTTGGCAAATCAGGCAGGATTGGCATTGCATTGAGCGGAGGCAAGGACTCTTTAACTACATTATATCTGCTGAACAGGATTGTCATGCGCAATCCTAAGATGCAGATCACTGCAATTATGGTTGATGAAGGCATAAAAACCAGCGGAGATAAGACAAAGGCTAATGCAATCTCATTCTGCAAGAAAGAAAAGATAGATCTCAATATATATTCATTCAGCGAGGAATATGGCATAGCATTGGATAACATATTAAAGAAATTGCAATCCAAAGACCATAAAGCAAATCCCTGCACTATCTGCGGCATACTCAGGAGAAGGATTCTTAACTCAAAAGCAAGAGAGTTGGGTTTAGATAAGATTGCTACAGGTCATAACCTCGACGATGAAGCTCAATCAATTCTGATGAACCAGTTCAAAAAAAATGTTCTTGCTTCTGCAAAACTCGGGCCTGTTGTAGGTGTAAAGAAAGATAAGCGATTTGTCCAGAGGATAAAGCCGCTTTACTTATGTCCTGAAAAAGAAGTCATGTTATATGCTAGGCTTAAAGGCTTTGCAGCAAAGAAACTGGTCTGCAAATACAGAAAATTTGCATTCAGGAAAGATGTATGCGATATGCTGGATGATTTTGAACAAAAGCATCCAGGCATAAAGAATAATATTATCAGTTCATTCATGGAAATCCTTCCCATGCTAAAAAAAGAGTATAAAAACAAAAGAATCAGGACATGCTCCAGATGCAGTGAAGTTAGTTCCAGTGATATATGCAACGTCTGTAAATTAATAGAAAAAATTAATTAAGAAATTAAAGAATAATTAAGAAACTTCAGCTTTAGGTTTCTCTTCCACTTTCACTTCAGATTCAGCTTTCTTTTCAACAGCATCTTCAACAGGTGTTATTTCTTTTTTCTCTTCCTGCTCTTTTTTCTTTTCAACTGCTGCTTTTTCAGAAATCTCTTCCACAGGTTCAGCTTTCTCTTTAACCTGAGTTTCTTCCTTAGCTGGTTTTTCTTTGACAACAGTTTTTTTAGTCTGTGAAACAATTACCTTAGTTTGTGTAAATGCTCTTTCTACGATTGAGTATTTGCCTGGTAGTTTTTTTGAAGATTTCTTGACTGCTTCCCTTCCTACTTTCATCTGATTCTTATTGACACTGACACTTAAGATTGGTGCGCCGATTCTTATCTGTGCTGCAACACCTATTGGCTTCCCAAAGCTCATCTTCATACCAGTACTCATCCTGTCTGCTCCAGCACCGCTTGCAA
Organism: Nanobdellota archaeon; assembly: GCA_023144115.1. Taxonomy (GTDB): domain Archaea; phylum Nanobdellota; class Nanobdellia; order Woesearchaeales; family JAGLGH01; genus JAGLGH01. The sequence continues at coordinate 8,268 of JAGLGH010000309.1, forward strand.
GAGGGTTTTCTCTCAGGATATGATGAGGAAATACTCTTATTTCAAAATAAAACCCACCTTTTCCAAGGTTTTTTTCCAGATACCTATTGCATGTCAGCCTTGCGCTTTCAATAGCATTATGTCTAATCTGCAAATCTCCTTTTGAGATAAGATCAAAAGTGACATCAAACTTTTTCTTTGAGTCTCCCATATTATACTTGACTATCTTTGAATGAGGTCTCACCCTGATAAAAGATTTTTTCCTATATCTGGATGTCCTTGTATACGGCCTTTCAAGCCTCCTGTAAGCACAAAATTTTCTTAGTTTTGCCATTTTTTAAAATTATATAATTTCACCAAATTAATATGATATAAGGAATTCATAACCCTTTTTAAATGTTTGCATGTCCTAAACGAAATATTTATAAAGTCTAAATAACAAGATGAGATTATATTATACTATAAAAAATTTACTTTAAACTTGTTTAATATAAGAGGTGTTTAATTATGCGAAAAAATATGAAAAAAAAGGGCGCTCTTGAACTTTCTGTAAACTCTATTGTAGTTATGGTAATTGCATTCATAGTATTAGGTTTAATACTAACTTTTACCTATAGGATATTTTCAGCAGGTGGAGATCAAGTAAAAGATATATTTACAATGTCAAAATTTAGTACTCCTCCTGATGCAGAGAATCCTATCTTTTTTCCAGAAGAAATTGATATAAAATCAAAAGCAGTTGAAAAAATTGAAGTGGGATTTTACAATAGGAATTCCTATACTGCTAAAAATGCTATATTTGGAATACATTCATGCAAGGATCAAGCAGGTAATGATATAGTAACTTCAGGAGAATATGATGATGGTATCAATAAATTACCCAGAATAACATCTTCATCACAATCTCTTGAAGGTAGCGAGGGAATTGGATTTAAAATTATGTTGATTGAAAATGGGCTTCCAAGCGGGACAAATTATATATGTAATCTGATAGTGTATAATGAAGAAATAGGAAAAGCCTATGAGATTGATAAAGAAGATTTAGCTGTAAGGAATGCTGATTCACCAGTATATGGAAGTCAACAAATCTTTATAGAAATTATTGCTTAAGAAATAAAAATATATTATAATATGGGAGAGGTGTATCGTCATGCGAAAAAATATGAAAAAAAAAGGAGCTCTTGAGCTTTCTGTGAACTCTATTGTCATAATGGTCATAGCGTTTGTAGTTCTTGGGCTGATATTGACTTTTACAAGAACAATATTCAAGTTCGGAACTGAAAAGACTACAGGCATATTTGAAGCAACCAGCCTTGAGACTCAGCCAGATGCTGAAAATCCATTGACACTGCCTGATACCGTATCAGTGAAGTCAGGTGGCAAGAAAACTATGAATGTAGGTTTTTATAACAGAAACCCATATCAGGCAGTAGATGCGAAGTTTGGGATATATGACTGCCAGGATGAAAGCGGTGATAGCATGGAAGTTATAGCAACTGTATTAAATGAAGATAAATCTGCAATAATCCCTACAATAACTTCATCATGGCAGACTATCGAAGGCAGTGAATCAAAGGGTTATAAGATTATCATTACAGATAATGGTCTTCCAAGTGGTCAGTTATATATCTGTACAGTTGTAGTATATAAAAATGGTGCAGTGACCGACCCCCATCTCTTAGAATCTACTAAAATTAATTCAAGAGGTTCGGATTTAACTGTGAACCCAGTCTATGAGAGCAAGCAGATTTTCCTGCAGATTGCTGCATAAGAACAAACATTTTTTTAAAACTTTTTTTATAAAAAGAGGTGAAAGATGGCAAAATCAAAAAGAAGGATGACACAGCAGCAGGAATTTGACATCATGAAAATGATTTTTGACAAGTTCCTCTGGCTCGGCTTTATTATGATTGTATTTGGGATTTATAACATCATGATGGATGCAGTAAAGAATGGTATTGCATGGATGATCATAGGTATAATTATGCTTGGAGTGTTCCTTGTGATAATCGTAAAGGAGTTTGAGATAATAAAGCATTAAAGATGAAATATCGAGTTCGACCCAAATACACTGTAAAAAATTTGCCTTGCAAATCTTTTAATAAGAAAGCTGCAATAGAACTTTCAATTAATTTCTTTGTTATACTCATAATTTCTTTAGTTGTATTTGGCTCAGGCTTAACTTTATTCTGGAAGATCTACCAAAGTGGCGAAGAGCAGCTTAGGCAAGTTAGCAGAAATGTGGAACAGAAAATCATAACACAGCTTCATGGAGGGGCTAAAGTATCAGTTGTTCCAAGATCAATTGATTTGGATAGAGACGAAGAATATATCATAGGAATTGGCATAAATAATGTCCTACCTGACGATCATATCTTTAAGATATTTGCAAGGAGAGGGTTATTTGTAAGGGAAGATATGGAGCCATGCACCTTTTCCCCTGGTCCTCTTGATACTGATGATACTGATTGCGCAAATCTTGACCCACCTATCCCTCTATTAAAGCTTCTTGGAGATAAGGCTGAACTGAGGGTAGAATCAAACAAGCAGGAAATATCAAATCTTATGATCAAGACTGAAAGGAAAGCACTTTCTGGAAGATATACGATTGATATATGTGTGTGTTATAATGAAACAACTTGTGTAGGTTATGAGGAATGCAAACTAGATCCTTATGATATAAATTATCCAGTCTCTAAAATCAGGGTAAATGTTCGTTGAATCTCATAAATAATAAGAAAAAATTTATTTTGCATAATTCTTTAACTTGTGCAACCCGAGTTTATCACTAATTAGTAGATTCACAAAGCAATATTTATAAATCCAAACTTATTTCTTTCTCTTATGAGGTCAATTCCCAACATATCTTTATCCAAGTATTATCAAATAGAAAAAAAATTTATTGAACATTCCTATCACTTAACTATTCAAGACTTGGTTAAAAAAATTGAAAATGAAAAAAATCCCCTGAATTTTAACGATCAGTTATTAGCAATATCTCAGCTTTATTTTGAGGGACTTATTGAAAAAGATAGTGATCAGAATATTGATAAGGAAAATCCATGGTTAGAACAATCTGAAGCTCTATCAAGATTAAATCTTGCAGGCAAAAAAGCTATTGGCTCTTTTTACCGCGGCAATGGTGTTGATTTTGATGATATAATGGAGACTTTTTTGCCTTATGCTTCTACTATCCTGCAATATGGTAATAATGATTGTACTGCAAAACACAGGCATGCTTACTTTACTGATTATGATGAAGTCCAGCGCTTTGGCCTGAATCTGCCAATCATATCAGATTATATAGGAGATATAGACACAATCGCTTGTGTGGCTTCAGGAGGATTTGAGCCATCTTATTTGCTTATGGACATGATGGAAAAAGAAGAATTGGCTGTTATGAGATACTCTAATAACAAAAATGATTCAGAAGTAAGAGTGCCTGCATATATTTCTAAAAATTACCTTGATTCCCAAATAAAAGGTAAAAAGGTTTTAGTTGTTGAGGATATGGTTTCTACAGGCATATCATTAGGTCAGGTTATGAAGTTTGTCTCTAACTTTAAACCTAAAGTAAATTATGGAACATCTGTAATTGGGAATAATTATGCTCTAAAGTTAAATGCAAATATTCTAAATCCTCTCCAGCCTTTCTTATGTGAAAAAATAGGGCTAATGAGTTATATGCTTCGCCAGTCTGGCAGATTTATTAGAACTTGGGTAAATACTCCTATGCTTGCATCGATTTCAAATTCCAAGTTGAGTTGAAGAGCAAAGCTCTTTATGAAAAAATTATCAGGCTTTTAACATAAATATAAGTCATAATTTCCTGGCAAATATGTTGATATGCACTTCACCCTCTGGCTGGTCAAAAGAGCTGTCAATTATATTAAATCCTGCGTTTCTGAGCTCTTCTTCAATCTCAGGCTGATTATGCTCTGCGCAGAACACTTTTTCAGGCATATAATCCAACTGATCCATGCCTTCTTCCTCTCCTGCAAGCGTGCTAATAAACAGGATACCCTCCTTCTTCAGCACTCTGCGCAATTCTTTTAATGTTTTCCTGATCTCTTTCTTGCTGATATGGTTAAATGTATCCATGCACCAGATGCCCTGAAATGCACTGTCTTTATATGCAATCTTATAGATGCTATTATTCCTGAATACAATATTTAGATTATCTTCTTTTGCTCTTTTTCTTGCTATTTTTAGGATTTCCTTAGATATATCTATACCTTTTACAGCAAGACATTCTTCTGCAAGATAAGCTGAATCCCTTCCTGCAGCGCATCCTGCATCTAGGACAACTGCTTTGGCTGGAAGCAAAGAGATAAATTTAGTGAGAAGACACTGTGGAAGCCTTTGTTCCAGATAATCTGCATATTGCTTCGCATACTTATCATATGTTTTTGCTATTTGTGATTGCATGAATCTAAATTAAAATTTTGCAGCTGCAACAATCTCTGCAAACTCTCCAGGTTTAAGTGAAGCGCCTCCAACAAGAGCTCCATCAATATTCTTCATATCAAGTATGGCTTTTGCATTGCCAGGGTTTACGCTTCCCCCATAAAGTATATTAATATTATCTGCAATAGTCTTATCATAAATTTTTTCTATAACATCCCTTATAAAACTATGGGCTTCTTCAGCATCATCAGGAGTTGCTGGCTTATGCGTAGGGTCATCATTGCTGATTGCCCAAACTGGCTCATATGCTATGATAAGGATTTGCGCCTGGTTTTTTGAAATGCCCTCAAGGCAGCCTTTAAGCTGGTTCTCCAGGACAGTACTGGTAAGACCTTCTTTTTTCTCTTCCATTGTTTCTCCTATGCAGAGTATTGGGATGAGATTTGCCTTGAATGCTGCATGCATTTTTTTGTTTATCATTGCATTATCTTCATTAAATATATGCCTCCTTTCAGAATGACCCAGCATAACATGAGTAGCGCCTGCACCTTTAAGCATCACTCCAGATATTTCTCCTGTAAATGCGCCCTGTTCCTCAAAATGCATATTCTGGCCACCGATTTTTATATCTGTCTTATCAAGAACTCTTGCTGTGCAGCTGATTGCAGTCGCTGGAGGACATACCAATACTTCAATATCTTCACCTATCTTTGCAAGAATGACTTTAAGATTTACAGCAAATTCCTCTGCTTCTGCATTGGTCTTATGCATCTTCCAGTTTCCTGCAATAATTCTTTTTCTTGTCATTCTTTTTCCTGACATTTTTTAAATCTCTTATATCTCTGCTTTTTTCTTAAGTTTCAATATCCTTTTTCTCATATCCTTTGTCAAATACCACTGTAATATAAAATGGGTAATTATGAAGATTACAAAGATTATCACAAACAAATAATGCAGGATTAACCAATAATGATTTGTTATTCCCAGGAATAGTTCCTGATTTCCTCCTTTGGCATTTAACATACGGAAAACAAATAACACGATTCCTGATATAGCAACCAGAATAAGTGATAAGAACATCAACACATCAATCCAATAATTCACTCTTGGTTTAGTCATAATACTTATTAAAAATAAAGATATATTTAAATATTACGGTATTTTAACAGTCTTCATATGAAAATCTTTATGTGGATGTGATAATATGGGAAAAATCAAGATAAAATTACCTGATGGTACGGAAAAGGAATATGATATGGGTATAAGCCCTGCTGAAATCGCAGAGTCAATAGGTCCTGGGCTTGCGAGAGCTGCTATTGCAGCAAAAGCAGGAGACAATCTTGTTGATCTGTCTACGCAATTTACTGATGATACTGAACTGGCGATAATCACCTTCAGGGATGAGGAAGGCAAAGAAATTTTCAGGCACTCTACTGCTCATGTCATGGCTGCTGCTGTACTTAAGTTATTTCCTGAAGCGCTTCCAACAATAGGTCCTGCTATTGAAGATGGTTTTTATTATGATTTTGATCATAAGCCATTCACTCCTGAAGACCTTGAGAAGATTGAGGCAGAGATGAAGAAGATTATTGAATCTGATTCAAAGTTTGAAAGGATTGGCCTTACAAAAAAAGAAGCTCTTGATATGTTCAAATCAAATAAATTCAAAGTCGAGATGATTAAGGCTCTTCATGACGATGACATATCAGCTTATAAATTAGGAGATTTTGTTGATTTATGCAGAGGACCGCATGTTCCTTCAGCAGGAAAAATAAAATCATTCAAGCTGACCAAGGTTGCAGGAGCATACTGGAAAGGGGATGCTAAGCGTGAACAGCTTCAGAGAATCTATGGCACAAGCTTTCCTGATAAGAAAGAACTTAAGAAGCATCTCCATATGCTTGAAGAGGCTGAGAAACGGGATCACAGGAAAATTGGAAAGCTTCTTGACTTATTCAGTTTTCATGAGGAAGCTCGGGGTTTTCCATTCTTTCACAACAATGGTATGATCATCTGGAACATTCTGCTCGACTACTGGAGAAAAGTTCATAAGAATTATAATTATGAAGAGATTAAAACTCCAATGCTGCTTAACAAAGCGCTTTGGAAAACAAGCGGACATTGGGAGAATTACAAGGAAAATATGTACACTAGCCAGATAGATGGTGAAGATTATGCAATTAAGCCAATGAACTGTCCTGGAGGCATGCTTGCCTATAAGGAAAAAATACACTCATATAAAGAATTCCCTCTCAGAGTGGGAGAGATTGGCCATGTGCATAGGCATGAGCTTTCAGGAACACTTGGCGGACTTTTCAGGGTAAGGGCATTCCATCAGGATGATGCCCATATATTCATGACAAAAGAGCAGATAAAGGATGAGATATTAGAAGTCATTAAATTAGCAGATGAGATGTATTCAACTTTTGGATTAGAATATCATCTTGAACTTTCTACAAGACCTGATAAGTCTATTGGTTCAGATGAGCAATGGGAAACTGCAACAAATGGATTGAAGGATGCACTTGAATCAACTGGAAAAGAATACATAATAAATGAAGGAGATGGAGCATTCTATGGCCCTAAGATTGATTTTCATATCAAGGATGCAATAGGCAGATCACATCAGTGCGGCACAATACAGCTTGACATGGCGCTTCCTGAAAAATTTGATCTTACTTATGAAAGCAAGGATGGAAAAAAGCACAGGCCTGTTATGATACATAGAGTCATATACGGAAGCCTGGAGAGGTTTTTTGGAATACTTGTGGAACATTATGCAGGCAAATTCCCCATGTGGCTGAGCCCTGTCCAGATTAAAATCCTTACTGTAGCAGACAGATTCAATAACTATGCTGAGAATGTCATGAAAAAGCTTGAAGAAAAAGGCTTGAGAGCAGAGCTTGACAAAAGGCAGGAATCTGTATCCAAAAAAGTAAGAGATGCGCAGATTCATCAGGTCAATTACATCTGTGTTGTTGGAGAGAAAGAAGAGAAAGATGGCACAGTCACTGTAAGGACAAGGAATAATGAAGTCACTGGCGCAGAAAAAGTAGATGATTTTGCAAAGAGGCTGGTTAAGGAAGTTGAAGAGAAGAAGTGATTTTTATTTTAAGTATAAATTAAAGATTTTCTCTTTATTTTTTTGCAATTTCCCACAACGTTTCAAAAAATCGCCTATGATTCTCTGCCATTTCATCATCTTCAATAAGAATTGCATAATATTTTGTTTTTTCTAAATGAAACAGCAGAACTTTATTTTTACAAACAATTGTAGGAGTTGGGGCATTTGCTCCTCCTTTTAAAAATCTAAATTCAGTCAGCTTTAATGAATCACTCTGGGTTTGAATCCTGCTTTTTATCTCCTTGGTTTCATCAAAAATCCTTCTTATGCAAATTTTCAAATCTATTCTTTCTTTATGCCATCTTTCTATGAAATAAGGATCTAACTCATAAAGTGCTCTAGAACCCCCATAAACTAAAAATTCTTTATTGTTTTTCTCTAGCAAAGTGTCTAAAAGTGTTCTTACGCTTTTCTTTCCCTCAAACACTTCTACTTTTGGTCTTTTTGTTACTTCTTTTTTGATTATCTTATTTAATTCTGGGATAATTAAGTCTATCTTTTTAGTTTTTCTTTCCAAAATATTTTTCATTTCTTCGGGATTAGACATTGTAAATATTTTTTTGTGATCTACAATTGAATATGAAACTAATCCTAAAATTATTAATTTCTCCAGCAAATCATAAACTAAAGTCCTCGGAAGATTGCTTTTTATTGCAATATCACCTGCAGAAGCACTTCCCAACTCCAAACCTGTGAGATAAACTTTAGCCTCTTTTTCAGATAATCCAAAATCTTCTAATGTTTCAATTATATCCATATGGTTAAGATTATTTCTAAATATATAAATCTTTCTAATGTCGTAATTTATTTACGGCATAAATATAAATATTCCTGGTATATTCTCCTTTAGTAATTAAATTATTTTTAAATCAAATAAAATGGCATATATAAAAACAGAAACTGAAAAAAGCCCTCATGATCTGTATTCAGATCTTGTAGAATCATATCAATTTAGGGTAGAAGCTTCAAAACAATTAGAGGAAAGAGTAAAAAATGATCCCGAGTTGGTAAATTTTGCAAGAGAAAAAAAGGATTATAGATCTTATAGGGATACAAAGATTAATGGATTAGATCTTTTTGCTGAAGTGCATCTTAGTGATAATAATTATACTGGTTTTGATTTACCAATTTTATGGTCTCGTTTAGAAATTTATCCTGAAAGCACTTTTTTCGATGGAAAAAATGTAGTAAAGAGTAAGGGATTATTTCTTTTTTCCCATTATTGGTTAGCAAGAAAATATAATTCCTGTCCTGGAAAACATATAATTGCTAAACACCCAAAAAATGGTTTATTTCCCACTGAACTTGATTTTAGTGCTTTATGGTCTTTAAATTTCTATGAAAAATCTCCTGAAGAAAAGAAAAAAGAATTGATTAATGCAATGAATATGTTTTCTAATGTCCCTGAGGAAGTGACACCTAACGGAAAACTTTGGTCGCAAATGAGTGTAGTGCAAGATACAACTACAATGGGAACGATAAGCGAAGTTATTCAGGAATTTAATAAATATGTTCTCGAATGGTTAGAAACTTAAGCGCGCGTCTCTCTAATTTAATTACCCACCTAACCATTTTTCAATAATGCAGCTGCATCTCAAGTTCAATCAATGCAAAGTATATGTCTTCAATATCTTTTAAAAATGGAGTAGTATATTGGGGCATATTCTTAATTAATTTAATTAGCTCCTGTCGATTCTTCTCTAATTTAATTATCGTTTCGTCAGAGTATTTAAAATGGATATGCCTAACCTGCTTTAGCATTTCAGTGATATGCAATAGAGTTTTTAATTTTATTGATTTTGCTTTATGCTCTGCAATTATTTCAAACAAAGAACATAATTTATCAGAAAACATCTCAAATATTTTCAAAAAGCTATGTATAGTTCCAATTTTTGAGAAAGGAATGTATCCAAATTTATTGATAGACCTGAAACAATAACTTACATAACTGTTTATTACATAATCTCTATACTTAACTCTTGAAAGGTCATTCCACTCTTTTGATTTAATTGACTCAATAGAATCTTCAAGCAATGAAATGTTTAGATTGAATAATCTCTTTAGTATTTTATTAATGTCTGTTGGAGATTCTTCAATAGATTTAAACTGCACATAATTTTTTCTCTCCTCAATAATCATCATGCCTGGAAAGGATCGCACAACTTTTGTCATGTATGAACTTTGCTTAGCATCCTTTGTTTTGATAATAATAGAATCATAGCCTGCAGTATAAGCAGTATCAATAGCAACCCACATCAATCTCCCCTCATACTTTGATATGTCAACAAGGACTTCTTTAAGTTTGTTTGCTGTTTGTACTGATACAATTACCTTATTCTCATTTATATCTACTGATAATGATATACCCTTTTTTAAGCCATTTGCTTTAATCCATGATGAAGGCAGGGATACCACTGCAGTTGATGGAGATAATTGAATTAGTTTTCTTTGCATATTCTTCAGTAACAATCATCAATATATAAACTTATCGCTAATGTTTAACTAATTTAACTAATATATATAGTTTAAGCTAAAAGTTTAACTTAGTGATTTTTCTTTCCTATCTTTAGGAGGTATTTAAAATGAGACCAATAGCATATATAGGAATAACTGGATTTAAAGAGGATTACGAAGTAAAG
>JAGLGH010000031.1 GCA_023144115.1 Nanobdellota archaeon
TCTAAGCTTTTTCCAGTCTATCTTCTTATCCTTTACAATAGCAGCAAGATTTATCGAGCCAAGATTGCATGATTCATAAGGCAGAAGGGGCAGTTCACCACAAGGATTTGTGCTTTCAATCATACCTAGGCCTGGTAGTGGATTCTGTTTGTTTATTGTATCAATAAAAAGCATACCCGGATCAGCCCATTTCCACGCATTAGATACTATAAGGTCAAAGATGTGCCTTGCCTTCACTCTCCTGATAGATTTGCCAGTTCTCGGATTTACAAGGCTGTAACTCCTGCTATTCTTTACAGCCTGCATGAACTTGTCTGTTGCTGCAACACTGAGATTAAAGTTTTGAAAGGCATCAGCTTTTGATTTGCATTCTATGAATTCAATTATATCTGGATGATCTGCACTTAATATGCCTATGTTCGCGCCCCTTCTTTTTCCGCCCTGCTTTATCACAGAAGTGGTTGTATCTATTATCTGCATAAAGGATACTGGGCCTGATGCCTGGCCTTTTGTTGACATCACGATATCTCCTTTTGGACGCAGTCTTGAGAAAGCAAATCCTGTTCCTCCTCCTGACTGATGGATTATTGCTGTATGTTTTATGCTTTCGAATATGCTTTCGATAGAGTCTTCCATTGGCAGGACAAAGCATGCTGATAATTGTCCTATCTTTGTTCCTGCATTCATGAGTGTTGGCGAATTAGGAAGAAATTCAAGATTAGCCATCATATCATAGAATCTCTTTTCAGATTCCTTTGCATCTAAGCTTTTGCCATATCGCTTATCAGCTGCTGCTACATGTTTTGCTACTCTCCTGAACATCTGCCTTGGAGTCTCAATAATCTCATAGTTCTCATCCTTAAGAAGATACCTTGCTTCAAGAACCTTGATTGCATTGATGCTTAGTTTTAGCGTATCTGTTGTCTTAAAAATTGCCGCAGAAATCTTTTTTTTATTAAATTGTGCTTCCCTGCCATCACGCTTTCTTATCTTCATGACTTTTGCCATTGTTTCACTTTTGTGCAGATTAGCTTATATAGGTTAGGTTTAGATGATAAACCTGATTGTTGAGCGCTGCATTTCAATACTCTATACCTTCAGCGCATTCAATCTTCTGTGGGTGTTTTATATTATTCAGTTCTGTAACATAATCTGCAATATCTATGAATTCTTTTGGAGCATTTCTTCCTGTAAGATAGACATGGGCCCTCTTTGGAATCAAAGATAATATATCCAGGACTTCATCAATCTTGACCAGGCCTATGGCTGCAGCAAGATTTATCTCATCGATTATTAGGAGGTCTGGTATATTTTCCATTCCCTCAGTAATCTTTCTTAAGAACTCTATGCCTTTTGCTGCCAGATTCTTATCATCTTCTGAAGGTTTTTCAATATCTACCCATTCCTCTCCTCCGAACTGATGAATCTCGTATTCAGGCTTGAGTCTTTCCATGATTTTATATTCTCCGATGTCTTTTCTTCCTTTCATGAACTGAACAACAATGACCTTATGTTTATGTCCTGCAGAACGCAGCGCCACACCTAATGCTGCTGTTGTCTTTCCAGACCCATCTCCTGTATATACATGAATTATGCACTGCTTATTCTTCGCCATGATAAGAATCATGAAATAGCATTTATTTAAATTTTTGGTATTTCATTTTTGATATTTTCCTTCGCCAATCATTTTTTTCAAGTCTTCCTCAATTTTTCCAGTGAGATTTTTAACCATATTTTGATATTTTTTAGTTTGAAGTAAATTATCATATTCTTGTATTGCTTGAAAGAGAGAATAAACCTCTTTAGGTGAAAAAATTAGTCTTTCTAAAGAGAGGCATGTAAGATTAGTGTCTGTATAAATCCCATCCCTCACATTTTTTTTAATGCATTTTTTATGTCTTTTTACATTTAAAGAATATCTTTTTGCAACTTGGCTTAAAGCTGATCTTTGTAAGTACTCTCCATAAATTTGTTGAAAAAATTCAGGGTTTACACATGATTCATCGAAATGATGTTCTTCCCATTTTGACATTTGACCTATAGCTGAATAAATTGTTTTGAACCTTTGTTTGCTTGTGATTTTATCTAAAATATTCTCAGAAATGTCCTTATGACCGAACTCACAATACCATTTCTTCACTAATTCAATTTCTCCCTTAAATGCACATGAATCTTCCTCCTCCATTATCTTTTTTTGATCTTTCATTAGATTTGCACTGCTATCTTCCCAGATAAATTTCCAATTTGGTAATTTGTTAAGATAATGAGATAAGTGTTTATCTCTCATTTTTTGTCTATTTTTTATTTTTAGTAAACTTTCTTCATTAACTATTTCCTTCAAATCTTTTTCAATCTCTCTCTGGATATTTTTAGCCATATCTTGATATTGTTCAGTTTGAAGTAAATCATCATATTCTTGTATTGCTTGAGAGATAGAACCAATATCTTTAGGTGAAAAAATTAGTCCTTCTAAAGAGAGGTATTTGCAACTCAATTTGAAACGCAGTTTTCCGCCGCGAGTATACGATTCTTTCACCCCATACTTAGGATTCTGAGCACTTTGGATGTTTAGTTCTTCATCTGCTTCCACCTCAACGACTTTTGTACGTATTTGTACATATAAAGAATGTTTTTTTGCAATTTGCCTTAAAGCTGATTTTTCTAAGTGTTTTTCAAGAGTTATTTGAAAAAATTTCTGATCAGGATATGGTGTTTCATAACTATTTCGTCTATGTTCTGAACTTTTAACTTTAGCCAAATAAATTGTTTCAAACATTTGTTTGACATCGATTTCATCTAGAATCTCTTTAGGAATTTCCTCACGAACAAACTCACATTTCCTTGTTTCTCCAAAATCCATTTTTCCCTCAAAAGAATATGGGTATTTCCCCTGTCCTATATTTGTTTGAGTTTTCACTAAGTCTGATCCGGTCAATTCCCAATTTGGTAATCCTGAAAGATATTTGTGTAATTGTTTGGGACATAAGTCTTTATTTTTCAGTTTTGGTTTTTTTACCATTTTTGCAAACCTCTTGCACTTACTTCTGAGAAGTAGCACCTCCTAATTAAACTTCCTCCTTAAAATTTTTACAAAAAGGACAATATTTATAAACAGAAAGCTATTATATCAAATAAATTGAAAGAAATAAAAATAAAAGTAGATAAGAAAGATAAAGAGATATTATTCTACCTAGACCTAAATGCAAGGTCCTCAATATCATCTATAGCAAAAAAAGTAAAAACTTCAAAGCAAGTTGTGAAGTACAGGATAGACCGGATGATTGAAAATGGAATCATTGAAACATTTCTCTTATTTGTCAATGGCACTAAGATTGGATATGTCGCATATAAATTTTACATTCAGTTTCAAAATATAATCGAAGAGAAATTAGAGGAAATTGTAGAAGAACTCAAGAGCCATCCCTTGATTGTATGGGTAGCAACATGTGATGGAAAATTTGATTTAGCTATTGCGCCAATTGCCAGAAATAATGTCCATGCATATGCCATACTTAATGAATTATTATTAAAATATAATGAATATATAGGAGATATAGTTCCACTAAACTATATAGATGTTTCACATTTAAAAAAAGTTCATTTGACTGGTTTTAAAAGGGATCAGATTGATGCTCCTTATTGGGGTTATGAGCCTGGTAATTATAGATTAGATGATTATGAGATAGGAATACTCTCAATTTTGTGTGAGAATGCAAGAAAACCAATAACTGAAATTGCTAAAGACATAGGCTGTACAGTTGATATTGTCAATAATAGAATTAAAAAATTAGTAAAGGATAAAGTTATTGTAGGATCAACTATAATTGTTAATAAGTCTTTGCTTGGCTATGAGTATCATAAGATATTGTTAAAGACAAGATTTTATTCTGAAAAAGAAGAAAATCTCTTTCTAGAATTTGTTAAAGCAGAAGAAAACATAGTTGATGTTATTAGGATGATGGGGAGTTGGAATTATGAACTTGATATTGAAGTCAAAAATGCATATCAATTACATAACATTATAGTTAAAATACGAAATAATTTTTCAAAGAACATTAAAAACTATGATTCACTAATGATCCTTAAAGAGCACAAATTAAATTTTTTCCCTATGGGAAATTCATTTAAAAAATTATGTCTCTTATGAATGCATTACATTTATATAATTACATATTATATTCAATAAATATGAGTCAATTCAAAGATGTATCTGATGTAGAATATCTTACAAAAGGCAAGCGGGGAGTGATATACACAGGCATATATCATGACAAAAAAGTTGCAATAAAATGCAAGCTTCCTGAAAGCAAGGCTATTGGGAGGATAGAGAATGAAGCAAGATGGATTGCCAGACTAAACAAGCATAACATCGGTCCAAGATTGCTCTATTCCTGCTATGATTACTTAATCTATGAATTTATTGAAGGAGAATTCATTGTTGATTATATCAGGAAATGCCCTGGAGATGAAGCAATTCGAATAATCAAAGAGGTATTTGACCAATGCTTCAGGATGGATAAGATAGGGGTGAATAAGGAAGAGATGCATCACCCTGTAAAGCACATAATCATCTCATCCAATACCCATCAGGTTGTCATGTTAGATTTTGAAAGGGCAAGATATACTCAAAAGCCGAAAAATGTCACTCAGCTTTGCCAGTTTATATTCAGGTCTGAACTTTCTGAAATACTTGAAGAAAAAGGAATAAGGCTTGATAAGGATAAGATTGAAAAGCTTAGTTCTAAGTACAAAAAAGAAATAAATGAAGAGAATCTCAAAAAAATATTAAATTTACTGCATCTAACTTATATCGTTTGATACTGTAGCAGTTTCTATCAAAAAAAGATTTGCTACGCAAATCTTCCTTATTCTTGAATAGTAAACAAAGTTTAAATACCCTAAGTTCAAAAAAATAAAACAGAGGTGTTTTAGAATGGTAAAAACAAGATCCAAAACAAAAAAACAGGTCAAGATAATCTCAGTAAGAAAGCCTATGAGAAAGAAGACAGCAAAGCCTGCTTCAAAGAAGAGTGAGATTGGAACTTTCATGCAGCTTGTTTCAAAAATAGATGTTGAATTAGGCAAATACGCATTTGCAATTGGTGTATTGGCTGCATTGATGTTTGCATTTATTAATATGAATGAATTGCCAAAAGAGTTTGGTGCATTCCTTATTGTGGTTGGGGTAATAATCGGCTTGATAAATATTACTCACAAGGAAAGGAATCTTTTCCTGATTGCCACTATTGCTTTGATTGTGACAAACGGCGCTAATATAGGGTCCCTAGAATTATGGAACATTGGCAGATTTTTGCAGGCGTTTATATGGAACCTGACAATACTTTTTGCTCCTGCTGCTGTGATAATTGCTCTTGAAGCAATCTATTCACTTGCAAAAAAAAGGTAATTATATTTTTTTTATTTTTTTAAAATTCTTTTTTTATGGACTGAACTCATTCATATCATGGATTAATTAATATTTTCATCTAAAAATACCATCAGGTCTTTTCTAAGCTTATCCATACTTTTATATTGCAGGGCAGCCATGCCTAAATCCTTTGCAGCAGTCACATTTATTTTAGTGTCATCTATGAATATGCATTCTTCAGGCTTGACACCTAGCCTTGCGCACATTGAAATGAATGTCTGCTTTTCTGGTTTTAGAAGACCTGTTTTCCATGAGTAAAATATCTTGTCAAACAAATGGGTTATATTCCATCTTCCCTGAACCACTTCAAAAACTGTTGTATTGGAAAGCACAGCTAATTTGCATGTCTTGCTCAGATCTTCAAGCAGTTCTCTTGCCT
>JAGLGH010000310.1 GCA_023144115.1 Nanobdellota archaeon
AAGACTCATAAAGCAATGTTTGGATTTCTGTGTTCTGCAAAAAGATTAGCTGACAAAACTAAGCAAGGCAGACAATCTCCAAGAGCGCAGGATTTAGGATTTCTAACAAGATCCACACCAAAAGGGATAATTCCTATGGTGCATTACTTTACCCAGAACAGAAGAAATCTTGCCCAAGAAGTAAAGCAAGTGTTTATGATTGATGGGCTTTATGAAAACAATTATTGTCGAGGAATTCAGATAAACATGCCTTGGCCTGATATAGACCAGGTTGAAGCGATCAGAAAGGAATTTCCTGATATGGATATTGTATTGCAACTTCCTAATAAGATATTGGGTGAAGCACACAGAGCAAAAGAATATAAAGAATTAGTTCAGTATTGTTTGATAGATCCTTCAGGAGGCAAAGGCCAAAAAATATCTGATAAACATTTAGATCTTGTGAGTATGCTGCATGAATCAATGCCAAATACACGAATAGGAATAGCAGGAGGATTAAGCGGATCTAATGTTAAAGAAACCATGGAGCAGGTTTATCAGACTTTCAAAGAACCATTTTGTATTGATGCTGAAGGCAGATTGAGAACTGAAGATAAGACAAAACTCAATCTTAAGAATACAGCAAAGTATGTCAATGCCGCAGCATATGCTATCCTCATTTAAGAGGATTTTTATTTATTTTTTATTGTTCTATTCTAAGCAATTCATAACTCATTAGCAAATTTTCCCAAATCATCCTCAAACTCCACTTCCTCTTTTGGAATCTCTTTGATGTCCTTAGAATCAACGACTCTAAAGTATCTTATAGGTTTTCCCATCTCTTTCACAAGCTTGATCTCTGCAAGGACCCCGTCACTGATTGACCCTAATACCCAAAGCTCATCAGAAATCCTTATCAAATTATTATTCCCGCGTCTCACAAGATCTCTGTCCACAGAATCTGTCACAAAATAATCAAATATACCAAACTGAGATATTGGTGTATGCCCTTTCTCAAGTACATATTTGACAGCATGCCTCCTGAAATAGAAAAGAAGTTTTGACATAGCAATGAATATTATCTTTGTTTTATCATTCAGATTCAAAGCCCTATGCTGGAATTCATCTGCCATTGTCTTAATGGAATTAGTTTATATTTTAAAAATTTTTCTATATCTCTATCTCTTCTCCTTCTTTCAATATCCTGACTGTGATGTCTGGATTTATTTCAGCAAGCTCTTTAAACAATTCAGCATCATCTACTTTTCCTACAATGCCTGCGCCATAATGCATTGGTATTGTAATCATAGCTCTTATTTTCTCTGCAGCAATTGCAGCTTCTTTTGCATTCATTGTGTATATGCCTCCAACAGGAAGCAAAGCAACTGTTGGTTTGAGATCTTTCATCTCTGGAATCATGTCAGTATCAGATGCATGATACACAGAGTTTCCATCAAATGTGATTATGAATCCAAGTCCAGGATTATCTTTTGGATGAAATTCTTTTTCAAGATTATATGCAGGGATTGCTGTTATTGTGATGTCTTCTATCTTTCTTGTATCTCCTGGAGAAAATGATTCACCATCTATTGCTGCAACATTGTCTCTTGTTGTCAGGACTATTGTATCATCAACTCTGATTTGCGTTATCTTTTCTCTGCTGGAATGATCATAATGTGCATGAGATACAAGCACAATATCTGCTTTTTCAGCATAATCTTCTCCAGCATAAGGGTCAATGTATATTACTTTATAACCTACTTTAATCTTAAAACTTGAGTGTCCTAGCCATTGGATTTTCATTTTGAAAAAAATAAAATATAAGAAAAGAGAAAAATAAAAATTTATTTCCGTTTTTTAGTAGTTTTTTTCTTCACAACCTTTTTCTTAACAGGTTTCTTAGCTGCCTTTTTCTTTACCACTGTCTTCTTAGCTGCTTTTTTTACAACCTTTTTCTTGACAACTTTTTTCTTCACAACCTTCTTAACAGGCTTTTTAGCTGCTTTTTTTACAACTTTCTTTTTCACTACTTTTTTCTTTACTGGTTTCTTTTTCACCACTTTTTTCTTGGCTACTCTTCTCACCGGTTTTTTCTTTACTGCCATTATATCACCTCTGATTAATCTTAAAAGACTAATTATTGGTATTCTACCCACGGTAGTATTTAAACTTTGCGTTTTTTTAAAACAATTTCCCACAATTTTTTTTTATGATTCATGAAATTTACACAACTAAAAATTTTCAAAAAATTTTTTTAGAAAACTATTTAAAGGAATATATTATACAAATCAAAATGGCAGAAATAAAACAAATAACCAATTTCCTCGACGAGGAATTAAAGACTGCGCAAGTGGAAGACACTTCAAACAACGGACTGCAGGTTGCAGGAAAAATAGAAGTAAGAAAAATAGCATTTGCAGTTGATGCTTGTGTTGAGGTATTTGAGAAAGCGCTTGAAGCAGGTGCTGACATGATTATAGTTCATCACGGCATGAGCTGGGCTGATTCACTTAAGTACATAACAGGAATCAATTACAATCGAATCAAGCTATTGATAAAGAATGATGTATCACTTTATGCATCCCATCTTCCTTTGGATATGCACGACAAATATGGCAATAACATTCAGCTTGCAAAAATTCTTGAACTGGATAATATTGAAGACTTTGGAAATTATCATGGAACAGCAATAGGAAAAATGGGTTGCTTTAATCATGATATAACAATTGAAGATCTTAAAAAAATTCTTGAAAACAAGCTTAATACAAAATGCACAGCATATAAATTTGGAAAAGATAAAATAAAAACTTTAGGCATTGTAAGCGGAGGAGGAAGTCTTGCATTAAATGAAGCAGTTCAAAAAAATCTTGACTGCTTCCTTATTGGTGAAGCACCTCATCAATCATACCATAAAGCAAAAGAAGGCAGGATGAATGTGATCATGGCAGGCCATTATGAAACAGAAACAGTCGGTGTCAAAGCATTGATGCCATTGCTTGAAGAAAAGTTTGGAGTTGAGGTTGTATTTATTGATGCACAGCCAAAATATTGAATAATGAAACTGATATAGCTAATCTTTCTGAAGTTGGTTATTCAACTCTTAAACTTTTTTGGAAAAGATTAGAAAAGGAATTAACTTAGGTTTTTCCAAAACATTTTTATAAAATTTCTTAAAATATACTAATATATGGCAGATGCATCCAGTTTATTGAACCGGTTATTAGAGCCATTCTTTGGATGGGACATAGCAGGAACATACCAGAGTGCTTCACAATTCATAGATTTTGATTTTATGGGGAAGGATGAGAAGTATGCTAAGCAGGTTTATAAGAGTAGTTATGGCATGAATCCGTATGATGAGGGAGATATTAAGATATTTGTACATGAGTGTTTAAGGAATGAGAAAAAAACTGGGCACATTGAATTAGCAGAAGCAATTGCAACAATAAGCTATTTAGATGAAACAGCTGGAAAGAATATCAAAGACCATCTAATGAAATGGGGAGATAATCTCCAAATAAAATCTGCATTAAGATTGGCAGGTACATTTTCTGAAGCCTATGGTCCTAATGGGTTTTCACTCCAACCATTGTTTGACTTATTTGGCAATCAAAAAAGAGGTGATGGATAAATGACATATAATAAATATGTAAAAGATGATAAGCAAGTATTAGATTATGTGATATTGAAAATTGGTTTGAAGAATTTAATTGAAGAAAAAGAATATTTAAATAAATTTGATTTTTTTAAGGAATATAATAAAGAGAGCAACCAAAGTTATGTCAAAATTGCTACACTCTGTGCATGGGATAGTGAATTACTTCACAAAAAATTTCCAAATTTAATTTTCCCAAAAAGAATAGGGCAGTATATTGGACAAAATATATTTTTCTATCTCCTCTTAAAATCTGCTAAAGAGATTAATAATGTAGGTGATTTCATATATCAGGAATTAAAAAACAATAATAATGAAAAAATAAAGTTTGAATTACACATTATTAGAAAATATTTTAAATCAGAATTTGAATCTGAAAAATTACTGCTTTTCTTTCCAGCACTTAAAACATTCTACTCAGAAGAAACCAAGCACCTCTATTCAAAAGAATTGCTCAAAGAAATGAAAGAATACGAAGAAGAAATCATCTTGTTCTTGAGCTTTTCAGTTGTTTTTAAACAAAATCAAACTGCTTACAAATAGATACAGGCTGTTGATTCTTCTTCTGATACAAGAAGAGGCTTTGAGTATAACTGAGATTAGCTCTACGATAAAACTTTCTTACAACAAATGCGCAGATTATATAACCCTGATGGAAAAAGAAGGATTGGTAAGCAAGAGAAGGAAAGGGAAAAAGACAAAGGTAAGGAGTATTGTAAAAATAAAAGTGAATGAATTAATTGAGTTTTAAGTTCTCCGGAATTTAAGAAGTTATATAAAAGCATAATGCCTCCTATTTTCAATGGATGTGATTGACAAAATGGAACAGGAACCCATAAGATTAAAATCAGCAGGAGCGATAGTTTTCACTGTTGTTGATGGAGAAGCCAGATACCTGCTTCTCAAACATGTAAAAACAGGAAAACATTGGGGGTTTCCGAAAGGAACAATGCAAAAAGGAGAAACTGAAAAAGATACTGCCAAACGTGAAATAAAAGAAGAGACAGGTCTTGCGAATATCGAATTCATTGAAGACTTTGAAGAAAAGAATGAGTTCTCTTTCGAGCATGAAGGGCAAAAGTACAGTAAATCTGTAGTCTACTTCCTAGCAAATTCGAATGTTGAGTTGGCAGAATTATCAGAAGAGCATTCTAATTATGCCTGGGGAACTTTTGCACAAACTATGGATAAGCTAGATAAGGAAGACTTAAAAAGCCTTTTTAAGAAAGCGGATACAAAAGTTAGGGAGCTATCTTAAATAAGTCTCCAGCGTCTTATTTATTTGTTTTCCTATCTCCTCAATGGAGCTGCAAGGATTGAGAATAACCATCCTTGATCTACCGGTTGTTCGTGATGTAGTATTGGCATAATGCTTGTAACAATTAAGAGCATTATTAAAATCAAAAACCCAGCCGCCCCAAGGGGCAGGGTAAAATTATAAATATAACATTCAAAATATTTGCCAATTTTTATTACTCCTCCAGAAAACAAAATTATTTATATTCCCTACTTAAAAATTCCTTCTATAATCATAAGAGGTTAACTTAAAATGAAACAAATGGTTGAAGTTGGATTTAAAGAAGGAGTCACTGATGCAAGAGGCAATGGAGTAGCAAAACAGATAAGGGATTTTCTTGGCATAGATGTTAAAGATATAAAGACAAGAAATATCTACACTCTTGACACAACACTTTCAGGAGAAGAACTTGAGCTTGCAACTGATGAGCTTTTTACAAATCCTGTGATACAGGAATCAAGAATTAACAAAAGCCTTGAGGGCAGCAAATTTGATTATTCTATTGCAGTCAGTTTCAAGCCTGGTGTCACTGATAATATAGGCAGGACTGCTAAATCAGCTTTAGAAGATATTCTTAGCAAGGAGCTTGGAGATGACGAGTATGTTTCAGCTGCAATGCAGTATATGCTCAGAGGTGTTACAAGAGTAGAGGCAGAGACTAT
Organism: Nanobdellota archaeon; assembly: GCA_023144115.1. Classification (GTDB taxonomy): domain Archaea; phylum Nanobdellota; class Nanobdellia; order Woesearchaeales; family JAGLGH01; genus JAGLGH01. The sequence goes on from JAGLGH010000310.1 coordinate 5,594, forward strand.
CGCAAGAGATCTGCTTGCCAATAATCTTATTGAGAATGCATCTGTGCAGTCATACAGTGACTGGAAAGCAGATGGCACCAGCATCCCTTCTTCAATAATGACTTCTAAACATGAGCCTCAATTCAAAGAGATTGACCTTGATGTTAGCGATGCAGATCTTGAGAGAATCAGCTCTAAGGGCATACTTGCCCTTAATCTTAATGAAATGAAGACTATAAGAGATTATTTCAAAAGACCTGATATAATAAAACAAAGGAAAAAGGTCGGCCTTGGAGATAAACCTACAGATGTTGAGCTTGAAGCAAATGCAGCTACATGGTCAGAACACTGCCATCATAAGATATTCCAGGGCATCATCAATTACACCGATCCAAGAGGAAAACAGAGTATTATTGATTCATTATTTGATACTTACATAAAGAAAGTTACAGATGAACTCGCCTATCCTTGGCTTCTAAGTGTCTTTAAAGATAATGCAGGAGTCATCCAGTTTAATAACAAGAAGGCATTAGTCTATAAGATAGAGACTCACAACAGCCCAAGCGCGCTTGACCCTTTCGGCGGCGCAATGACTGGCATTGTTGGAGTCGATAGGGATCCGTTAGGGACAGGGATGGGTTCAAAACTGATTGCTCATATATGGGGCTATTGCCTGGGAAATCCTAATTTCAAGGGAAAAATGCCTGGCGATCTGCTCCATCCAAGAAGAATCAGGGATGGTGTGCATAAGGGCGTTATCGAAGGAGGCAACCAGAGCGGTATCTCTTATATGAGAGGCTGGGAAATATTTGATAACAGATACTCAGGCAAGCCGTTGGTATTCTGCGGCACATTAGGAGAGATGCCTCTTACTCTTCATGGAAAGCCTGCATATGAAAAAGATGTAAAACCAGGAGACCTTATAGTTATGGTTGGAGGCAAAGTAGGCAAGGACGGCATTCATGGAGCGACATTCTCCTCACAAGAATTGCATAAGGGTTCTCCTAAACAGGCAGTCCAGATAGGTGACCCAATAACTCAGAAAAAGATGTCAGACATGCTGCTTGAGGCAAGAGACCTTGGATTATATAGGGGTATAACTGACAATGGCGCAGCAGGCCTGAATTCCTCTGTTGGAGAGATGGCGCTTTTCAGCAATGGATGTGATATGGACCTGGCAAAAGTTCCTTTGAAATATCAGTGTCTGGAATCCTGGGAAAAGCTTGTATCTGAAGCCCAGGAAAGAATGACAGTTGCTGTCCCTGTTAATAAGATACAAAATTATATGGATCTTTCAGCAAAAAGAAGAGTAGAATCAACAGTGCTTGGCAAGTTTACAGATGATGGTATGTTTCATATTAGAGAAGGGGAGAAGACTGTTGCATATATGGATCTGGATTTCCTGCATAATGGTGATCCCAGATATGAGCTTGAAGCAACTTTTATAAAAAAGAAATTCAGCACTCCAAAGATTAAGATAGATGACCATAATCAGGTATTAAGAGACATGCTGAAACGCCTTAACATATGTTCAGGCGAGAAAAAGTGCAGACAGTATGACCATGAAGTCAAGGGACGAAGCATCATCAAGCCTTTTGTAGGCAGAGAGTTTGATGTGCCAAGCGATGCAACTGTGATGCTTGCAGAATACGGCGGCATTGAAGGGATAATCCTTGCTGAAGGAATTAACCCATTTTTTTCTGATATTGATACTTATTGGATGGCAGCATCTGTTGTTGACGAAGCTGTCAGGAGATTCATCTCTATAGGCGGTAAGTTAGGATCAGATTCTAGATTGTCAGGACTTGATAATTTCTGCTGGCCTAATTGCGTTGATGAATCTATGCCTGAGAGAAGCCATAAGCTTGCGCAATTAGTAAGGGCAAATCAAGGACTGTACAAGTTCTGCAAAGAATATGGCATCCCTTTAATATCTGGAAAAGACAGCATGTCAAATGACTGCACAAAAGTAGATCCGCCAATCTCAGTCCCTCCAACACTTTTATTTTCAATTGTTGCAAAGATGCCTGACATCAACAAAGCTGTGACAATGGATCTAAAACAGCCAGGGGATTTAGTATATATTGTAGGTCAAACTAAAAATGAGCTTGGAGCTTCAGAATTTTACAGGTATTATGGTGAGAAAACAAGAGGCAGTCCTTATGTCGGCAACATAGTCCCAAAAGTTAATGCTGAGTGGGCAAAAGAACAATATAATGCATTAAGCATGGCAATTGATGATGGTATAGTAAAATCATGCCACACTCTAACTAAAGGTGGGTTAGGTGCTGCGCTTGCAAAAACTTCATTTGCAGGAAACCTTGGCATGGATATCTACTTAAAATACGTACCAGGTTCAGTGCGCACAGATTATGGCACATTATATTCTGAATCAAATTCCAGATTTATTGTGACTGTTAGCCCTGAGCAGAATGACTATTTTGGAGAAGTCATGGAAATTGGGCTTAAGTCTGGCATTGACTTTGCTGAAGTAGGCTTTGTAAGAGATGACAAGCAATTCAATATCTATGGAAGAGATAATAATCTGATAATCAGCGATGACATTAATGAAATGAAAAAAGACTGGAAGTCAACACTGGATGAGGTGGATTAAATGAAAAGACCCAAAGCATTAATAATAACCGGAGACGGACTTAATTGTGAAGATGAAACAAAATATGCATTTGAGCTTGCAAAAGCAGAACCTAAGCTCGTGCATATAACAAACATACTTGATGGTGATTATAAAATCAATGATGCTCAGATGCTTGCTTTTATAGGAGGTTTTGCAAACGGCGACCACCTTGGTGCAGGCACAGTGCAGGCAGTGAGATTCAGACATAAACTTTGGGATGACCTGCAGGAATTCATTGAGGGAAAAAAGCCAATCCTTGCGATATGCAATGGATTTCAGACAGCAGTTAACATGGGCATCCTGCCTGGCATAGATAAGGATTACAGGAAACGCTCTATGACATTGATGACAAATGATTCAGGAGTATTTGAGGACAGATGGGTATATCTTAAGACAAATCCTGATTCTCCATGCATCTGGACAAAAGGAATAAAAAAATTGTTTGCTCCTGTAAGGCATGGCGAAGGAAAATTTTATACTCAGGAAGAGGATCTGATTGATAAGCTGTTTGAGAACAATCAGGTAGTGGTTCAGTATGCAAATCAGAATTTTGCCAAACCTACTATGGATTATCATCTTAACCCTAATGGTTCGCTTGAGTCAATCGCAGGCATCTGCGATGAGACAGGAACAATATTCGGATTGATGCCGCATCCAGAAGCATATCTTCATGCGCATAATCATCCTGACTGGACATATCTTAAAGCTATTGGCAAAAAGCTTCCAAAAGAAGGCCAGGGCGTGAAGATATTTAAGAACGCTGTAAAGTATGTGAAAGAGATGTGAAATAGAAGGTTTATGCAATAAACTTTTGTATGGTCATTTAAAAGCGAAAGAATTATATCTTACAGTATATATTTAATTTCAATGAGGTGTCAGTATGAATAATCAAAATATTAAACATAACAAACTAGTTATTTTTCAGAGTAAGAAAATCCGAAGAATATGGTTTAAAGATGAATGGTATTATTCTTTAGTTGATATTATCAAAGTTTTAACAGAAAGTATCAATCCTACTGATTATTTAAAAAAATTGCGTAAAAGAGATATTGAACTTGGAATTTACCTAGGGACAAATTGTCCCCATGTAGAAATGCTAACTGAAACAGAGAAAAAGAGAACAGTTCTTGCAGGTAACACAAAAGATATCTTTCGTCTAATCCAATCAATTCCAAGCAAAAATGCTGAACCTTTTAAGAGATGGCTTGCAAAAGTAGGAAAAAGACGAATTGATGAAATTGAAAATCCTGAACTTGCTCAAGCAAGAATGAAAGAAATTTACTCTGCAAAAGGTTATCCTAAAGATTGGATTGATAAGCGATTAAGAGGTATTGCTATAAGGCAAAATCTGACTGATGAATGGAAAGAAAGAGGCATAAAAGAAAATATAGATTTTGCTATTTTAACGGCAGAAATCTCTAAAGCAACATTTGGAATGACTC
>JAGLGH010000311.1 GCA_023144115.1 Nanobdellota archaeon
AAGCCTATACTTGGATCCCAGATAGACAAGCTTTATCTGAAATTTACACTTTCTTCAGACAGGGATACAAGGGCAGAGATTGAGCAGGCTCTTAACGCGCTTTTCCATAAGCATCTCCAAAACGAAATGTTAAGTGATTCAATACTTCTTGAACCTCCTTCAGCAAATATAGAAGAGGGAGAGTTTCCTCTTGCAAAAGTAATTTATTCATCTAAAGAGATAGCTCAATTCAACATGAGGGAGAATGACTGGATTAGGCATATGTGCATTACAGGCATGAGTGGTTCAGGAAAAACAACTTTTGCTTACCAGATTCTTGGAAGTTTTATATATTCTGAAAAGCCATTCCTTGTATTTGACTGGAAACAAAGTTTTAGGCAGCTTCTTGATGTTGATAAAAAGATTCTTGTATTCACAATAGGAAACGAAAGCGTGAAAAACCTATTTAAGCTGAACATACTCCAGCCTCCAAAAAACGTAGGCCCAAGAGAATGGATAAATATCCTTTGCGATATAATCACTGAGAGCTATTTCGCAAGCTTTGGAGTGCATAAGCTGCTATCTGAAACAATAAATGAAATGTTCAGGGATTTTGGAGTATATGAAGGCTCAGGCAACTATCCTACCTTTCACCATATCAAACAAAGGCTTGAGGATAAAGAATCTAATGTCAAAGGAGGCAGAGGATCTGAATGGATTACAAGCGCAATAAGAATAGCTCACTCACTTACATTTGGAAGCTTTGGTGAAGTTGTCAATTATAGAGGAAATGAACTTATAGATGTTGAAGAACTTCTTAACCAACAGGCAATATTTGAACTTGATTCACTTAATGCAGCAGAGAAAAAATTCTTCGCTGAGCTTATACTGACTTATATTTACAAACTTATGAAAAAGAATTATACTAATACAGGAGGAAAGTTTAAATATGCAATCCTTGTTGACGAAGCTCATAATATCTTTCTTAAGGATAGACCAAACTTCCTAAAAGAGACTATTACAGAGATGATTTATAGGGAGATTAGAGAATATGGCATCAGCCTTATTTGCCTTGACCAGCATATTTCAAAGCTAAGTGAAGTTGTTGCAGGAAACAGCGCATGCAATATAGCTTTCCAGCAGATGCTTCCCCAGGATATTGAGACCATAGCAAATCTAATGCAGCTGCGTGATAATAGACAGTATTTTTCAATGCTTAAAGTGGGACAGGCTATTGTAAAACTTGCAGAAAGATATCACAGACCGTTCCTGATTCAGGCTCCGAATATCAAAATCTCAAGAGGAGATTATACTGATAAAGATATTGAAAAAACCATGATTGAAAGAGTAAAACAGTTGAAGAGGATAAAGATATTCTATAACTCATGCAACAACGAAAATCTTAAGCAAAACCTTAATAGAATTGATTCAATATTCCATGCTACAGGTGTTGAGACAACAAAGGATGGGATAAAACAGTTTGTAAATTCAATTGAAGAGCCGAAAAATGCTTATAATCAAGCAGTTGATAAAGATGAGCATGTTGTTGAACCTAATAAGAAGAGATCTGCGAGGATTGTCAATCATCTCCAGCTAGAGCTTGTTGAGATAATCAATAGGCTTATACAGACTGAAAGAATGGAATTCAGAGATATAAGAGAATATCTTATAAAATATGGTCATAATAAACAGGATGTAAATGCAGCGCTCCAGTATGCATATTCTTCAAAAAATCTTCAGAAGGTTGAAAAACAGAAAGAAGAACTGAAACAGATGCAGGATGCAGACAAAGATGTAATAGATGAAAAAGAAGAAGAAAGTCAATATTATGCTGACCTGCAAAAAAGGATAGCAGAATATATTCGTTCCAAACTTGATACAGGTTCTAAAATCACAGAAATATCTAAAACCCTTATCAACCTGGGTCATAGGAAAGAGGATGTCTCTTGCGCAATTGAGATGATTGTCTCTGAGAATGAAAGCAAAGCAGAAAAGCAAGTGGTTGAAGATGCTCCTGTTGAAAAAGAAGAAGTTATTGAAGAGATTTCTAGAGAAGAAACAAAAATTATTGAAGATTCTCCTAAAGAAGAAGTTGTTGAAGAAAAAGCAGAAACTGTTGAAGAAATTCCTCAGAAAGGAGTTATTGAAAAAACATCAATTGAAGAGAAAGTAAAAGTTGTTGAAGATACTGCTAAAGAAGAAGTTGCAGAAGTGCAAGCAGAAACACAAGAAACTATTGAAAAGGCAGATGTTAAGAAAGCAGACAATCAGGAATCAAATAACAAATCACATTCATTAATCAAAAAACTAAAACAAATACATTGGGAATATTTGTACGCAATCCGCGACAAAGACTTTTCAGTGACTCAACTGAATTCCTTCCTTGGATTATCAGGCAGAAAAGGAAATAATCTAAAGATTGAATTAGAACAGTTGGGATTAATAAAAGTAGTTGAAGAGCGTTCAAGCAAAGGATGGAAAAAAAGAATTTCACTTACTGAACTTGGTTCTAGCTGCTTGAATACTACTGGAATAACCAAGAAAGATTAGTTTAGCGATGATAAACGTATCTTGGATATAATTCTAATATCAATGTGACTCTGGGGTATTCCTCCCTTAACAGTAGTATCAAACAGAAATACTTAAAAAGGCGATGTTATTCTTAATCTATATATAAATAATCAACAATAAGAAACAATGTTTCAAACATACAAAACTGTATTTTAAACAGAGTTTCTATAGCAACTTTTGCTTTGGATTATAAAAATAACTAAGACAAAACTGCTTCGAAAAAGGTTGTAAACGAAAAGAAATTATTTGCTTTTGACCTTTGGATCAAATTGGATTTTTAAGCGGAATACCATAAGGTGAAAAACCCTCTCTTCCGACGATAAAGTCTGATTATGATTGGATTTAGATAGTAAGAAGGCTATTTTCTAATAATTAATGATTTTTGATTGGAGTACATATGAAACAATGGGAAAAGTTGATTACTTAAAATAGAGAAGCGGAAACTACTAACAACTCACAGTTGGGATTAATAAAAGTAGTTGAAGAACGTTCAAGCAAAGGATGGAAAAAGAAAATTTTAGTGACTGAACTTGGTTCTGACTGCTTGAGTACTACCGGAAAAGCCTAGTTTATCGACGATAAACGTAAATGAGCTCTGGTATATATATAGTTATAGCTATGTTCTTATAAATAACATTGTAATAAAGAAAGGAGATTATTATGACAAATGTAATCAGAAATGAAAAAGGATTTGTTTTACCTGTTGGCCTTATGTTTCTGGCGATTATTGCAATCCTTGGGGCAACAGCTGTTACAGTAACAACGACTGACCTCAAAATCGGGGTAAACTATAAGACCTCGGTTCAGTCTTTCTACAATGCTGAGGCAGGGATTCAGTATACCAGAGGAATGATAGGACAAGGCTTGGAACAAGAGACATTTAGTCTTCCAACCACCATTGACACTTCTGCTGCATTGAATTTTCAGACTCCAGAAGGATTTAATTTCACAACTTCACCAATTACAATGAAGGGTGATAACGATTACGAATTCACAAGCACAGGAAAAAGCAATAAGGCAGTAAGTATAATTGAAGTTAGGGTAAAAAGAGCAAAATTAAACCCTATTAAATATGCAGTATTTGGGGATTCCTGGATTGATGTCAAGAATGGAGGCATGATTCTGAGCTATAACAGCTCAAGTGATGACCCTACAGAAGAGTCTTTCTTTAGTACTGGTGAAGCAGACATTGGCTCCAACGAATACCTATCATCTCAAGTTGGGGCATATGTAGATGGGGATGCTGTGCTTGGTCAATATGAGGATGGGACTGACGCAACAAATATGATTGCAAATGACGTCACTTTTGATGAAGTAATTACCCTGGGAGAAAGAATTGACACTGATCCATTAGGAGTCTCACCTGGGGGAGCAAATGACCCTGATCAATTCAAATTCGATAATGACAACACCCTCTCATGGGTTGGTGAATCAATTGATTATTCCGATAATACAACCCCTCTTACCCTTATTGGAAAACCAGGAGGTGCTAACTACTATTTTACTGATTTTAAATTGGGAAATGGAGCTGCTCTTGAAATAGATGCCACAAACGGTCCTGTGAATATCTATGTTGATGGTGGAGATATAACAATCTCAAACGGGGCAACTGTAAATGCAAATGGAAAACCTACTGATCTTAGTATCTTTTCCAACACCACTGGTAATGTCAAATTTAAATATAATGGCATTACTAAGGCAATGATTTATACACCTTTTGCAGATGTATTCATGATGAACAGCGGCGACCTTTACGGATCAATATGGTCAAACAAGACAGATCTTAAAAATTCAGGAGATGTCTATTTTGACATGGCTTTAAAAGACAAGTATACAGAATGGCTAAACGAAATGGATATTACATCTTGGAAAGATGTCAGAAATTAATAAAAAGAAGAAAGAATAATAAGTACTAACTTGTAAAGGAGGTTCAGGCATCAGCATTAAAGCTTGCGCCTCCTTTACACCCCAAATTTACAATGATTTTTATTTTTTTAATATTTATCTTCAATATAGAAAAAAATAGGTTAAAAAATAAGGTAAAGGATGGGAAAAAAGAATTTCACTTACTGAACTTGGTTCTAGCTGCTTGAGTACTACTGGAATACCCAGAATATCTTAGTTTATTGATGATAATATCTTCTGGCTATATGTTTTAACTCAAAGTGGGCAATACTCATTTTCTCCTTAAAAGTAGTATCACACCATAACCTTTAAAAAGGCTGCTAACTTTTATAATTATATATATATAATTAATTTTTTAGAAACAATGTTTCAGACATACACAACTGTGTTTTAAGCAGGGTTTCTATGGCAGCTTTTGTCTGGTATTATAAAAATAAACAAGATAAAACTGTTGCGAAAAAGGTTGTAAACAAAATGTAATTATTTACTTTTGGCCTTTGTATCAAATTGGATTTTTGGGGGGAATATTATAAGGTGGAAAACCATCTGTTCCGACGATTAGATCTGATTATTGTTTAATTTCATGAGTTAGTAGGCTATTTTTTTGATAATCTAATAATTAATAATTTGGGAAATGGAAGGGGGATAAAAATTATGATGGAAGAATTGTCAGGAATTTTAAAAATTATTGTTGTACTTTCATGGATGAGTGTCCTGGTCACACTATTTATCAAAGTAATAATTAAAAAAAAGGTCAATGAGGCTGAGAAGAAGGCAATAGACCTAGAGAAAATTAGAACAGTGAAAGATTTTTTTCTCGGGGTAAAAAGGATTCTGGTAGGTAGTATAATCTTCTTATGCGCCTATGTTAATCTAAAATTTCTTTTAGACATTTCAAATGTAATTACACTCATCTTGGTACCTGGGATTTTAATCCCTGCTCTGATTACGTTCGAGATATATATCAGCGTCATGGATATTCTTCTCAAGAAAGGGGAGGAGAAGCTAGAAGTAGAAGAATGATAAACATAACAACTTTTTAAGAAAGGAGAAAGCCATGAAGAACCTAGTAGTAATATTTCTGTTCATAGTTAGCATTATACCGTTAGATTTTACAGAGGCAGTCGCAGAAGAGAAGCTCCTCTTTGGACCAAATTGGGCAATAAAAGAGAAGGGAAAAGCACAAGAAGTATGTTTTTCTTTCCATTCTGAACCTATTGCCGATGCAAAGTATGTGCTCTCTGTAAAAGCCATATATCTCAGATCTAAGATGAGGGTAGTCTTAAATGGTACTGAGATAATTGGAAGAAAGACTCCATTTATAAACGGGGTAATAGAAAAGACAGTAAACTTGATTGATGGAGACAATGAACTAACCCTTACTATGTATAAAGGTGAAGTAGCTATTGCAGTAAAGGCTGTAACTCCGCCGGCAACCACCCGTGCATTATATTGTGCTGTTATAGGCGGGGACGGAATGGTTGTAGGTGAAGGACTTAATATCAGTGTACAGATATTAAATGAGGCTGTGATTTTAAAGGGTGTTACAGGAGAAGATGGATTTTGTGCTTTTTCAGGATTACCATTAAAAGGAACTGCACTTATAAATGTGCAGGGAGAAGGTGTAGCTGGAAGTGAGGTTGTGAATCTTAGTTCAACAAAAAATCATGTTACATCTACAATCCATTTATATTCTCAAGGCCCTGGCAAAATAACAGGAAAAACAGACGCAAATGCAATTGTACAGGTTATTTTTCAGGCTCCAACAGATCATCCTATCCCAAATATTTTGCACAAAAAGTCCACAATGTCAGGTCCAGATGGAGTTTTTGTGCTTGATAATCTGCCATTAAAGCATTTCCGGCTCCAGGTAAATGCTCCAACAAAAACCTCTGGAGAAATGAGTGCAACCGGAGTGTTTGGAGGACTAAAAACAGGCAGTAAGTCTGGCAAATTATCAGAAGCAGTACCAGAGGTGGAGGTTGATATAGAGACAGAAAGTCCATCTGTGATAAACAAAGAATTAGTTAATGGATACTTCACCCTTGGCACTTGGGGGTGGAAAATAGAAGGAACTGGGGGGTTAGGATGGAAACCTAGATTTTTTTCTGATGAAGAAGGAGACCCGTGTAATCCTGACCCTGATCCAGACAATGAAGACCTCTGTTGCGGAGCAGTAATAGCTTCTGGAGACTACGATACCAGCCGCATCTCGCAAGCATTTATGATCCCAGAAAGCGCAGATGTACTGGAATGTAGAGTCAGGTACATTAGTGAAGCATATAGGTACGGGCCGTTCAATGTTAATGATGACTTTTCTGTAAGAGTAGAAACAGAAAGCGGAGCTGTTATTCTAGCAGAAGGATCTGAAAACACATATGAACAGGACGGCTATGTAGACATCTCTTTTGGACTTATAGGGATGTCTGAGGAATTACCTCTTCGTTTTGACCTTGAATCTGTAAAAGGAGAGGCTGCCAGAATTATTGCTGAAATAAGGCATAGTGTTACTCCGTTCCACAGCTTTTTAGTTATAGCAGATGCAAGGGTAAAAAAGAAAGAGGATTTATATTTTCATAGTGAGTATTCACTATTACTTCCAGCATCTCTGGAATTTGCAGGCGGGATGGTGGTTGAATTAGTATTTGAAAATACAAGTCCTATTTTTGGGATTGTTTTTACAGTCAAAAGAAGAGAAAGTGAGCAAACGCAAGTAGTAGCAGTTCCCCCAAATACCAGCACTAGCGTCTCATTTAGCATATTTGGATGCGAACCTATAGGGTGGACATTTGACCTGAGAGATAGGTCAATTCTTAACCAACAAATATTTTGTGAGGTCTATAGTTCATGGGTTCCAGGTATGCCTGAAAATTCTTGAATATGGCAAATAAAAAAATGCATATCATAATTTGATGAAAGGATTAAAATCATGAAAGGAAAACATATGACAAACAGAAAAACATGTATAGTGTTTATTTTTGTCGTACTATGTTGCATGATTGCAACAAGTATAACATGGGCCGAAAACAATGGTGCTAAATATACGCCAGGAGAACTGCTCATTAAGTTCAAGGCAGGGGTTTCAAATGAAAAGGCAAAGGAAATCTGTGCAAGGCATGGGGCTTATGTTGATGGAGAAGTAACACAGATTGGAGTGAAGTTAATCAAAGTACCTGAACATGCTCTTGAAACAGTGATGTCGGCTCTCGGAAACAATCCGAATATTGAATTTGTCGAACCTAATTTTATTGTAAAAGCCGCTACTTTACCAAATGATCCCAGTTATTCGTCTCAATGGCATCTGCTGAAGATTTCAGCACCTGCTGGATGGGATATAAATACCGGTTTAACTGAGGTTGTTATTGCTGTAATAGATTCAGGAGTCGATTCTGATCACCCAGACCTGGTAGATAAACTTGTATCAGGATATAATTTTCTCGATGGCTATGA
>JAGLGH010000312.1 GCA_023144115.1 Nanobdellota archaeon
TATATATCATCCCCCGAGGACTGCTCTCCGGCAGCCTCAGCATAACTCATCAAAAAGTTTCTGCGCGAAACTTTCTGCACTAAAGATAAGGATTGAGTATTGATTTATAAAGGTTTTGCAAAAATAACCATATTTACTTCCTCATAACACACTTGTCATATAAATCACTTAAACCATGCCTGGAATCATACTTCCTTTTAAGATTATCATAGCTTTTCTTATTATATAAATCCCAGAATTCTTTCTTAGTATAAAATGATGTGGAATATAATGATTTCTTGCCTTTCAATTCACTGACTTTGTTCTCTACTCTTTGATTATAATGCCCTTTTTTTTGCATAGTCTTCACCATGTCCCAAAATCCAAAGTTAATGTACAATTTGGAAGAATCCATCTCATATAAATCATAAATTACATCTGGGTCATATGCCTGAACAGGGCAGACCCATATTGGCTTTATCCCAATCTCTTTATGGAAAAATGCAATAAATTCTTCACAGTTTTCAATTGGAATCTCAACATCCTGCACAACAGATTCTTTTTTTTGCGATCCTAATATCTTTCCTAATTTCTCCCCAATCTTATACTTGCTATTCCATGCCCGTATTTTCCAATAGGATGTTGATTTCAATAGCCACTTGCCTGCCAAAAATCTCAGAATCATATTTTGCGCACCAAAATGTTTTGAGCACCAAAACCAGTCTGGATCCCATCTCCAGATATAATCAGAGATTGTCAGATAATCAATATTCTTCTTTTGGATTGACCTGTAATAGATATTCATATATTTATAATCGCTGACAAATTGCGCTTTGTCCACAAACTGGCCTAATGTTATATATAACTCGCGCTCATTAAAAATAGTGCCATCAATAAAATCAAATATCTCTTTTTGCCTGCATAGTTGCTGCAGCTTATTAAAAAAATCTTTTGCATTGGTAAATTTAAGATGAGTAAGTTTCACATACTTCTTTACAGGAATAACTTTGATTTTTAATTTAAGAGCATAACCCAGTGTGCCATAAGAGTTTGGGAAACCAAAAAATAAATCTTTGTGCTTGTTATCAGCTGCGCAGACTGCTGTGCTGCCGTCACTAAGCAGGATTTCCATCTCCTTAATTGTTTCATGGACCAGCCCATACTTAAAAGAAGATGATTCAATTCCAATCCCTGTTACTGCTCCGCCGAGGGTTATTGATTTCAATTCAGGAACAACTGTTGGCATGACTCCATGCTTCAATGTTTCTTTGACAAGTTCTTCATATGTTGTCATGCCTTCAACTTCTGCAATAAGATTTTTTACATCAACATTGATAACATTATTAAACTCGCGAACATTGATTGTAGAATTATTCCTTTTGCGATGCCTGAATAGATTAGATGTTGATTTCCCCAGCCTGATTTTCTTATTATCTTTTATCTTTAGCGCAAATTCTTCTATCAGTTGCTTTTTTTTCTTTTCATATTCTGCTAATCTTTGCTTGTATGTCATCGTATTGATTCATACCCATTTGGAAAACCATCCTTAGAAAACACAATCTGCCAAAGTTGAGCTTGTCTTGCTCTGAATAGACCTGCGCATGATAATAGGTAGAATTTCCACATCCTGTAAAATCGCTCACCATATGCATCCTTAAATAAAAGCCAGTTTTTATCGAAATTTTTAAACCATGCCATTAAAGTCTTGTCATAATCCGCGCCAAAATTATGCCAGTCTTCCATGATAAAAAGTCGTTCAGCTGCTCTACTGATTTGAGTTAAAGAAGGTAGCATACTATTTGGGAATATGTATTTATTTATCCATGGATTAATACTGGTGACAGAGATATCTTTGCCAATTGTATGGATCAGGAATAA
>JAGLGH010000313.1 GCA_023144115.1 Nanobdellota archaeon
CGGTATCCACTCAAATGCCCATTTAAATGATACATCTTTTACGGCCTTGTAGCCTAACGCAACTGCACGATAATTTTTTTCAAGAACATCCGGACCTTTTTCACCGAATTGTTTTGCAAGAACGCTCTTACAAAGCTCGAGAGGTGCTCCTAAAAGTGCAAGGCAAACACCGGCTGAAACTGTATTTAGAAAGAGCTTGCCTCCGGCTTCCTTTGAAAGATCGCCAAAGGGAACCGTCAGGATGTTTTCTTCCACAGGTTCTTCCTTTTTGTCCATAACGGCAAGCCCTTCAGACTCTATCTCTTTCCTGTGTAAATCATAAGTCTCCTGATTTAATGCAACAAGCAGATGCACTTTGTGATGCGGTGCGTGCACTGGTTTATTGCAGATACGAATTTGGAAAAAACTGTGCCCTCCTCTTATTCTAGACTCAAAATCGTTAATAGCCATTATATACAAACCAGCTTCCTGACAAACCAAAGCTAAAAGCTTCCCCACCGTCTGTATCCCCTGGCCTGCTTCACCGCCAATCCTAATTGTAATATCAATACTCATTTTTAATATTCTGTATCGGTTTATTAACTTGCGAGCCAATTTTGGAATTTAACATTTTGAAACTGCCTCTTACAACAGTAATTTAAAGTTATGCAACTTAGGAATTACAAATTCCATGCCGAAGTCCGATTATAGAATAAGAAACAGGCAGGTACATATAATGAACAGGTTATTGCCTGAATCTTACATATGAAAGCCTCCAACTTGTGCAAAAATCAGGTGTTAAGTAACTTTTATAATATACATCATATTATTATGCTTAATATTGCATAATAATCTTAAGACAAAACTGTCTCATAATACAAAGCTGCTATTTTAACTTTTTAACCTACAAGGCTGTTTTTAACTTAATTTTAACAAGTCAGACCATGACCCATATTAACATTTTAGCATTTAGAAAAGCCGCCCGGCATACTGAGGCCTGCGTGCCGGACTCTTTCTCTTTTTGCCGGGTTTTAAGGATTAAATTAAAAGGATGTCCGAAGTATTCTGCTATTCCTCTCGGAATTAATATGGCACATTTATTGCTAATTTGTAAGATCAAATAAGATCGATACGAATGATTTTTTGCTAATTCAATTAAGAGGTGATATACAATGATGAGTTTAGATGATATAAGAAGCAACAGAGATCTTGTAAATTCCATAGATTGGGAGATGACACCTGAAGAGGCTGTCAGATTATATCTTGAATGGGGAAATAACTGGGCCGGCGGTAATTACGTCATCCGGTCTAAGGAAGATGAAACTCATTATTTTGTTGTAAACACCTGGAAAGAAAGCCCGGTTATTTATCTTATCCGGCGTAATTCTGAAGATGCTGAAGAACTCGCAAAAATAGATATGCCGAGCGACTTAGAAAGACAATTTACGAAAGCAAACGGCAGTATCAAAGGCGTATGTTCAATCGAAGGTGAAGTAAAAAATTGGCTTCAAGAGCAGCTCGATTTCACATAACTGCAACCGGATTGTTTAAGTTCAGGAGGCAATAAAATGGAGAAAAAAGTTCTTAATGCAATGAAAAAAGCAGGAAAACCGGTAAGACCGGGTGAAGTTGCAAAAATGATTGGAGAAGAGAGCAAAGAGGTTTCCAAGATAATCAGTAGCCTGAAAAAGCAGGGAAAGGTAATGTCTCCAAAAAGGTGTTACTATGCACCCACAGGGAAATAGGCTTAAGTTCTATTTTTTCACCACAGAGTCACAGAGGACACAGAGGAACATTTTTTTGTTTGTCG
>JAGLGH010000314.1 GCA_023144115.1 Nanobdellota archaeon
TTTTATGCTTAGACTCAAATTCAAGAAGCCTCTTATCAGTAGCCAGAAGAGGGATTTTTCTATCTTTTTCCCCTAATTTGTATGACTTCAAGAGGTTTTTCTTTTTCACGTTGCCTTAATATGTGTTACTAGTTGCATTTAATGTCACTCAAGCACCCTTATTTTGTTTGACAGGCATCAAGGAGGATTATTCTTAATTTGTGTTACAAATCAGATATGGAAGACCCACATTTATTCTTAATTTGTATTAAATTCATAAGCCAAAATGCAAATTAAAATTCAATACACCCCAATATGTATGACAAGAAGTATATAAATTTAATGGATTTCACCCCAATTTGTATAAAAAATTACAAAGCAATTTTATGTAATACTTTCAAGAGAATTAGTAATGCTAATTTGTATTACTATTAACAATTATTAGCTTCAAATATGCAAGATTTATGTTTTTGTAATACTAAAT
The DNA here is from genome assembly GCA_023144115.1 of Nanobdellota archaeon. Classification (GTDB taxonomy): domain Archaea; phylum Nanobdellota; class Nanobdellia; order Woesearchaeales; family JAGLGH01; genus JAGLGH01. The sequence continues at coordinate 464 of JAGLGH010000314.1, forward strand.
AGCATTATAATATTGAATTTCCAAAGGAAATATTACAAAATTAATATGCTTCTGGAGAAAAGTACCTACCTAAAACTAGCTTTGATGAAGTATTCTATTCCAAAAACAATTATTCTCTGCCCTGGTTTCATCAATGTTGCCATTGCAGGCTCGTGAGTTTCTATTGTTGCCAGAAATTCTTCCTCCCCCATAATTATGGGGCTGAATTCCAGTCCTAACAGCGTGCTTAGCTGTGATAACTTTTTTGTTATCTTCATTTCTATATTTTTATTTTTAATCACAAAGAGAACATCAACATCGCTCTCCTTTGTTTGTGCTCCTCTTGCATAAGACCCAAAGATGCAGCATGTGAGAATATCTATCTCTTTTGAGAATTGCTGTTTGAGATTTTTAATAATCTGCTTCAATAATCTGGTTTCTGTTTTTTGTTTGTAATCTTCAATTATATATATTAATTGTTCTATGCTTTCAGGTAGCTTGTTAAGTGCCAATAAGATTGTTCTTCCAGCCCTTTGCTGTTCAAGAAGCTTATTTAAAATCAACGTGTCAAGAATCTTTTTTGTCTGATAAGGATGGATGTTGAGTTCTGCAGCAATCTTTCTGAGATATACAGGCTCATTTTCATAGATATATTTAAGAATCTCAATTTTTTTCACAGAAAGGGGCAATAGTTGATCAATCATAGCTGTTCACCTATTGCATTGATGAGCTTTCTTATTTCTTCTACTGTCTTTTCAGTTTCTTCTTTTGCAAGCCTGCTCTGTGATTTTGGGAAATAAAGAGCCTTGTTCCTGAAAAGCCTGATTCGGTCAATGCCTTCATAGAGCGTTTGCTTATGTTTAAACATCTTATTGATTTTTTCCAGAACATCCTTGCTAATTATATCATTCTTTAACAATGCAATTATCAGGCAGCCGTGATCTTTTGAATAAACCCCTAAATTTTTAACAAGAGCTGCTGTGCACTGAAGAAACAATGCCTGATAAGCTTTGACAATAGCCCATTTCAAAGAACCTCCTCTGATCTCCTTATGAGCTGAATCAAGATCTGATAGCGCTTCATCCCTATAATCAGAATAACTATCTTTGTTGATTTGAATAAATGTTCTCTTCCTGCTGCACCTTTCATGTGCATTATCAAGAGATTTTGAACTTTTAGGAATCATTGTACAATTATGGTGTACATATGTACAAATATTTAAATCTTTCGTTATTATATTGATGTACAAAAAATAGGTACATATGTACAATATTTGAGTATAAACATTCTTGGTGATGCTAAAAATCCTCCTTTCAAGGCAAATGGGGAGTTGGACACTTGCAACGAATTTTTAGGATTCATAAAAAAACTACCTAACCTAAGAATGAATTGTAGAGAACAATGGCTTTAAAAGGTTTTTTCAAAAATGCTTTTTTGAGATATTTTGCGACAGTTTCATTGGGCATTAAAATTCCTTAAATATAGGAGAAATCATGCTATTTGTAACAACATTAACCTTATCAACCACAAAAGTCTTCTGCCAATCTTCTTTTTTTGGAACATCGTCCTTAGTCAGAATCTCAGTAGTGCCATCTTTCTTTTCAAAAGTAGCCCAACCTGATTCAAAAGAAGAATTTATGAATTAATCAAAAGAGGAACAGACGTATGAATAAATCATTTTCTAAATTATTTTTAATATATTCCCTATTTTTAAATTACAGACTCACTACCAAAGTTCCCTAAAGCACCTATTAAAAGATTTGCCTACAGGTTTTAACTAAGGTCAACAATCTCATCAAGCAGATACCGATAATCAAGAGTCATTACGCTCACACTCATATTGACCCACATATCAAACCAGCCATTCTCAGACACAATCTCCCCATCTGTATTATTCACATACACAACATAATTATATGTGCCATTTGTATAATTTGTATAATCATCAATAACATAAGCAGGAAGCAGGGTATAATTCACCTCATTATATCCTGGCACAGTTATCCCTGCCAGCACAGTATCAAGAGTATAATCTCCCTCAGCAATCTCTGTATCTATTGTTACATAGTCTCCAAATCCAACAGGCGAGGTCGCATTTATCCACTTGATAACTCCTACTCCAAACCCATCAAAATGCTGCGCAATAAAATTCAACACACCCCCAGAGCAGGTCAAACCCACACATAACAAAGAATCATCACAATCCCCTCCAATATCTGTTTCATCAGCTACAACACCCCCTGCTGAAACAAAGCTAAACCTGGATGAATAAAATCCCTCAGCATAATACAATTTAAACTTATTGCAATCAACATTCTCAAATGTCACATTTGCTGATGAATTGATACTATTATCCAATTCTGAAACATTGATTGACACAAAACCACTGCCAATATTAATATGAGAATCATAATCCTGCGCAGTTGCATTTACAGCATTAAGCCACATAACTTTTGTCCCGCCTAATGCAAGAGTCATATTCTCAATGCTTCCTATATCAGGAACTTCAGAGAAATTGGTTGTATCAGGAGAAGTAAATTTAGCCATATTTGGCCATATCTTGCTGTAATCAATATTTACAGATATAAGATGAGGGGTAAGAGAACTCTCCTTTGTTTCAAGCTCTGCCTTATACTGCAAATATCTTACACTTGCATTAATCAGCCCAGAGGGATTTGCCAAGCCTGCTGACCAGGGAGTCCAACTGATATTATCATTCGATGTCCTCGCAAGGACAGTCAGATTTGTAGGATAATAATAATCAACCCTAATATCATCTATAGTCACCCTCTCCCCTACATCAGTTTCAGTGCCCTCAAACTTCAGCCTAAAATTATCTATCAAATACTGAGAGTCTATTATAGTCTCGTCAAACCTGCACCATGTGCCATCACCACCATTTCCTGCGCAGAAGTCAGGACCCCCATAAACATCAAGGTCATGCCAGAGATTATAGCTGCTGCCATTATAAAGCTCGACATAGAAATCGCCATCCTCAATCCTATTTTTATTATACCAAAAGAAGATTCTTATTCCTTGGGCGCCTGAAGCATCTATATTATCAGATACAAGATCATTATCGTCATTGGTGCCAAGGTTTTCTGCAGAGTATGTGCCGCTTACTTTTCTTTCTATAGTATGGCCCCAGTCAGTTACACCATTATCATCCCATCTCACATCCCAATCTATATCTTCAAATCCATCCTCAAGAAGCTCGCTTTGATTAAAGCTAATCACATCAGTTTCCCAGCTTATATCCTTCCACCGCTTCAAACTTCCTGCATCAAATACAGAAGAGAGATATTCTCCAGCAGTATAATTCATTAACCCAACCACACC
>JAGLGH010000315.1 GCA_023144115.1 Nanobdellota archaeon
GGATTATATAAAGCAAAAAAGAATTATTCACTTAAGGATGCTCTTCTGGGATTAATATTATGTGGAGATTAAGATATATAATTTTCTATTAAAAGCAAATTTTTATAAATCAATGAAATAATCCAAATCTCATGTGCGGGATATTTGGGATATATGGACACAAAAATGCAGCAGAGCTCTCATATCTAGGGTTGTTTGCTCTACAGCATCGCGGACAGGAAAGCGCAGGTATAGTGTCAAGCGATGGCTTAAATATATATGATAGAGTAAGGATGGGTCTTGTTTCTGAGATTTTCAATGGAAAAAAACTTGCAAAACTTAAAGGACATATGTCTTCAGGTCATGTAAGATATTCTACAAAGGGAGGTTCTAGTCTGAAGAATGCGCAGCCTTTTGTTCTGAAAACCGGGAAAGGAATGATTACAATAGCTCATAATGGAAATCTTATAAACACTGATGATATATCGAAGAAACTTGAGAACAATGGAGCTATATTCCAGTCAGAGACTGATTCTGAGAGAATAGTACATCTTATTGCAAGGTCAAAAGAGAGGGATTTAACAGATTCTATTGTTGATGCTCTAAAACAGGTAGAGGGGTCGTATTCTCTTATCATTACAACAAAGAAAGATATGTATGCAATAAGAGATCCTTATGGGATAAGGCCTCTATCCCTTGGGAATGTTGATGGGGCTTATGCAATTGCATCTGAGACAAGCGCACTTGATTTGATTGGAGCAAATTATATAAGAGATATAGAGCCTGGGGAGATATTAAAGATCTCAGAAAAATGCGTTAAATCAATAAAGCCTTTTGAGGCGAAGGAACCACATCCCTGCATATTTGAACTGATCTATTTTGCCAGACCTGACAGCTATGTGTTCGGTGTGAGCGTCAGTGAAGCAAGGAAGAATATGGGTCAGGAGCTTGCCAAATATGATAAAGAAAACAATAAAAACATAAATGCAGATTTTGTCGGTCCTGTCCCAGATTCAGGAATGTATGGAGCAATAGGTTATTCTAAAGAATCAAGTATAGAATTTGATCTTCCTTTTACAAGAAATCATTATATAGGCAGAACATTCATTAAGCCTCAGCAGAGCACAAGGGATTTTTCTGTAAAAATAAAGCTTAGTCCTGTAAAAGAGGTTATAAAAGGGAAGCGCATAGTCCTTGTAGAAGATTCTATTGTAAGGGGAACAACATCAAAGGATAAGATTAAAAACCTTCGCGAGAAAGGGGCAAAAGAAGTGCATATGAGAGTCTACAGCCCCTTGTTGAAATATCCTTGCTTTTATGGTCTAGATATCCCTACAAAAATGGAACTCATTGCGCATCATTATGGTGTGGATGAGATATGCAAGATAATAAATGCTGATTCTCTTGTTTACCAGAGCATTGAAGGTCTTTTGAATTCTGTTCCTCAAGGAACAAAATACTGCCATGCATGCATGAGTGGAGAATATCCTATCTTGAGGTCAGATGTAAAAGATTAGCAGATTAGTATTTTTCCAGAAGTTTAAACGCTTCGGAGTAAGACATTTCTCCAAGATTTGGAATTGATTTATCAGGCCATGATTTTTTGTCATAATAAACAACTTCATTAGTTGTTCTAAATAATGGAACTTGCACTTGTTGAAATTGCTCAATAATTGCTTTAAAAGATGAATCAGTATAATAATTACCTTTAATAGCTGTTGGATTTTGCCTATATCCATCACGATCCTGTGAGAGATTAATCATGTTCTTTGCAAAAAATAATGCGCCATTGTCATAAACAAATCCTCCAGAATCATATCTTTTGGCTTTGTTATCAGTCAAGCAATAAAAACAATTTCCACCAAAAGGCAAAGCCATTATTACATGACGATCCAAAGTTTTATCTAATTCTTTAACATGTCTAAGGATAATTGGAACTAATTTATGTCTGTTATCTAATTTTCCTTCTTCATTTCTTCTAATCAATTCTACAATGTTAAAATCTAAAGGTTGTAATATATCCTCATATTTATCAAGACGAAAATTTCCATCATATAACATAATAGACCAGAATAAATCTAATTATTTAAATCTATGGACTCAATGTAATTAGAACAGATGTAACTGATTACAATTCCTTATTCTTCTTTTTAATTCTTGTTTTGCTATCTTTTTTGCAGTATCTGTGTTTAATTTTTGATCAATGACAGTCAATAAAAAATGGTTCCATTTTTTAACAGAAATTTTTCTTCTTCTAATATCTGCTTCAAATCCTTTTTTTGAAAACATCCATAATTTATCTGCATCTCTCAGGATGCTATCATTCATATTTAAGATGCTTTTTCTTGTATCATGTTCACTAATTATCTCCAATATTTCCTTAGTCAACTTAGGATCATATTTCACTTTTTTTAACAATTTCTTTGCAAGTCTAACCCCTTCTTTTTGATGTTTTATTTTAAGAATTCTTTCCTTTT
>JAGLGH010000316.1 GCA_023144115.1 Nanobdellota archaeon
GTATGGAAAATATTCGACCAAGATGTTTGTTTCAATTTCCTCAGACGGAAATGTTATGCCCCACATATCTCACATTATTGATGAACCACAAAATATTTTATTTGACGAAGATAAAGCTATAGAAAAAGCTAATCAATTAAACTTGGAAACACCCAGAAAACTTTTTTTAATCTATTCAGATGAGACGGAATATCTAGCATGGAGAATGGAATGGAATCATACGCCAACTATTGAAGAAAGGATAAATGAAACCGTCAGTGGGTACATATTCAGAGCGGATAACGGAGATATTATAAAAACTTTGAGATTTAAAATAGAACCAGTTCAAAATGAGCATGTTGCTCCTACATTACCACAGAATTATAAACTCATAATTGTTCTTATTTTTTCTCTTTCATTGCTTCTATTATTTTTTTTCATTAGAAGGAGGAATTGAAATGAGAACATTCATTATTCTTATTGTCATTTCTTTTTTATTCTTCTTGCCAACACCAGTCTCAGCTGAATCTGGTTATATCAGTGATATCACTTATTCTACTTCTGATAAAATTTACACTCTTTCTGAATCGCCTTCTGTCAAAATACAGGTTACAAATCCGACTGGAGGTAGTTCTTATACTGCCAGAATAGCCATAGATATTAATGGACCAGATGAAAGTTTCTACACGTCCCATACTGCGGACTTTAGCTTTAACTCAGGCCATACTTATCATGTCTCATTTAATCTGGAAAATACCTTAAGTAGTGGTGTTGGTTTTTATGAAACCGATATAAAACTTCAAAAAAAGACGTGTTTGCTTTTTATTTGTTGGTGGGATGATGTCGATGAGAACGTAGATTCAAATGCTTATGGAGTGATTTTTGATAGGCCTAATGGTTTTGACAATTATTTATCTGATGATTATTTTCATCATCCTTCAGAATATTTTATCAGAGATTATGCATTATCAGCTATTACTGAGACCGCTGATGTGCCTGTTTTGAATTTGTATCCTGCTATGAGTTTTCTACAGATGTGGGTACATAACTATATCACATATTGCAGTTCGCCTACATATGATAGCTGTTATGATACTTGTGATGCTGATGGTAGTTATTGTGGCGCTAGAAGTTCTGATTATTGGATTCTTTATGATAAAAAAGGCGATTGTAATGACTTTGCTGATTTATATATTTCTTTAGCTAGATCAATCAATATACCCTCACGAGTAGTTTCTACAATGAGATTTGATGTTGCTTCTGAACCAAAAAAACAATGGTTTGAAGATTATTCCTTGCCTATGAGTTTGACGTCAGGTAGATTTTGGTGGCATGCTCTATCCGAATCAAATAATCTTAATTCATGGATTCATGTAGATCCCACATGGGATAGAATAAATAATCCACTCGTTTATAAAAAGTCCCAAAATCTTCAGGTTGTTAGTAGAGCTTGGACAAAGGATTATGATAATTATCGCGGTGGTGACGCATATTCTGATATATTGATACCAAAAAATGGGTGGGTAGATGTTACTAGAGAAAGACCTTACGATAATACTTGGAAGCCTCCAGAGCTAGATTTAAATGACCTTATCCCAAAGAAAGTGTTAGTAGGAAATACATATAATGTGGAATCTTGGTTAGAAAACAGCGGGGATATAACTGCTTTTGATGTTAATTTAGGGATTTCTCATTCTTCTGGCTTAGAACTTCAACATGGAGACTATAGTAAAAAGATTGAGAAACTCTATTCTCAAAGCTATAACTATTCAACTTGGACTTTCTATGTTTCAAAAAATGGTACATTAACACTAAATTTGATCGCTAATAGTACAAATGCGCCTTCAGTTTCATCTCAATATTATCTAATCTCAGAATATCCAGTTAATTTTACACCACCAAATATATCTACACAAATTATCGTAAATGAAAATGCGGTGAAAGACCAATTAGTTATGCTCAAAGTAAGAGTATATAATTCCGGAGATATTCAAGCTCGCTGCGTTTCGATAAATTTAACTCTGCCGAATGGTTTAAGTTTGGAGGAAGGAGAAAATTTAACTAAAAATCTAAATATAAACCCTCAAATCTACTCTGATGTTGCATGGACAGTTGTTGCGAATGAATCAGGAGATTATAGGGAAAGAATAATAGTGCAAGTTTTCATGGATCCTTCATGTAACAATGCTTTTGAAAATTATGAAAATATAAGTACTGGTTTCATTGTTCATTCTGGAAATATTAATGTGACAATACCAAAATCAGATTACAAAATCGGTGAAAATATAATAACGAGTGTTAATGTAGAAAATGATGGGGTTTTGACAGAAAATTATAGTTTGTCCACTTGGGCATACGGAAAAACAACGCAAGAATACATGGCAGGTAGTGGTCAATTTATTGAAAATTTGGCACCATCATCAAACAGGATAATTAACTTTACATTTTATCCCTCATCCACTTGGTCTCCGGGAGAGTATTTAATAAATACGAGATTATATGTGTATGGTTTTTGGTCAGTCTATTCTTCTTATTCTTCTGATATCAAAAACATAACCATATTGCCTTCTCTTAATCTAAGTACATATTTAGAGATACCCTCATCTTCAATACGTGGATATGATTTCTTAGTTTCATTGAATATTAGAAATCTAGGAAATGTTGAAGCAAAGTGTGTGAATAATGAGGTCTTCCTACCTGACGGACTTTCTTTGCCCAAGTTCGAAGAATCGATAAAGACAACTAATATATCCGTTTCTGGCACAGAGGAAATTCGTTGGTGGATTAGTGCTGACAAGTCAGGAAATTACGAAAACCAAATAAGAATTGAGACTGTTGTCGATCCTCTATGCAACGTAGATACTATAGATTCGATTAATTTGAATGGTAGTATCATAATAGATTCTGGCTACCTGAATCTCACAACTTCTAGTGAGGTTTATAGTATAGGTGAACAAATAGAAATCAACTCAAAAATTACAAATGATGGTCGTACTATGAACAGCTATATGCTTGAAACAGTGATTGGTTGTTGGGAGACCTATAATATCGTGGCTTCATATCAAAGACTTGTAAGCGACATTGTTGCTGAGAGTAGTAGAGAAATCAATGTAACAATTTCATCAAACTCAACATGGATTCCAGGCAAGTATATTGTCTATAGTCGCCTATCAGATATTTCAACTGAGAATATATACGATTTTGATATGAAAAATATCACATTATTGTGTACGCCAAATTGGATAGTAGATAATAATCCTTGCGAATCTAACGATACAAAATTGCTAATATATATTGATGCTAATAACTGTAATAAGACGGATCGATTGCCAGAAAATAATGGTACTTATGTTTTTTGCGACTACTGCGCATCCAATTGGACGTGTTTGAGTTATGCTGAGTGCTTGCCTGACGACGCGCAATATTGTAATAGTACTTTGGATTTGAATGACTGTTATGGGCAGACAAACTTGAGCGCTGATATGTATTATGGTAATATGTCTGAATTTGAGAGTCAAACCTGTGATTATTGCGCTCCGGATTGGATTTTGAATGAGAGTTGGAGTATGTGCGATGATGATATTCAGTTTGGAAAGTATTATGATGGAAATAAGTGCTATGCGCAAACAAATTTAACATCCGATTTGGAAGGGAAACCAGTTGATGTAAATAGAAGTTGTGAATTAGTTCCTCCGCAAGTTACAATCAATGAACCAAAAGCAATGAATTATTCAAGTATGTATCTCTCTTTGAATGTAAGCACTGATGAGACTGCAAATTGCTCTTATGTCTTGAATGGAGCAGCAGGCGCAATGCTGTTTACGGACTCAAAGAATGGTGCGCTAGCAGTTACTACAAGAATCGGGGCAAACACAATAGATGTTTCCTGTGTTGATAGGTACAGGAACATAAACGACACAGTATCTGTTCTGTTCAATGTGATTAAGGCAACTTATGAAAGTAATGTTGATATAATCGACACAGAATCATCAATAGTAAATGCATCAATGCTTGATATACTCTTAGAGATTTCAACTAGTGGTAATTTTACGAACACCAGCGTAAATATTACTAAGACTCTGAGTAATCCTACAAATGCCTCTTTTGGCGTTACGGAAATCGGGAAATACATTCAGATAGAGGCTGGCGCAGATTTACTGAACAACGTAACATCCGCTTTAATTAAAATATTCTACACAGATGAAGAAATAGACGGGTTGGATGAGATTAGTCTGGCAGTTTACTGGTACAATGAGTCCTCTCTTGGGTGGATAAAGCTTGATGAAACTATGGATTGGGTTTATGGTACGGGAGTTAATACGACAGCTAATTATGTGTGGGCGAATGTAAGCCATTTTAGCACTTATGGTGTCGGAGGGCAAAAACCGAATGGAGAATCATGTTTTAGTGCTTCTGAATGCGCCGGAGGATATTGCGTACATGCGGTTTGTAGATCTTCATCGACTTATTGTGGGGATTCTTATTGTGATTCTGGAGAAACGTGTTCAACATGCAATGTTGATTGCGGTGACTGTTACTCTGGAGGAGGTTCAAGTTCTGGAACGGTAGTGCCCCCAAAAGATGTAAATATCACTTTTAATGAATCTGTTGATGAGAATAGGCAAATTAAGACAGATATAATTCCGGATACAATGGATGATATTGTAAGGCAAGGAAATCCAGAAGATATGCAACAAGGTGAAGTGGATAAAGTGAAGCGTCCAAGAGTTGTAAGGAGTGTTAGCAATGAAAATGAGACCGATTCAGAATCAAATCGTCTGGTTACGCCGACAGGTGCATATCTACAAAGTTATAGTTATCCAATTTTCGTGGTTGTAGCTATTGCAATCATATTGCTTGTCTATCTTTTCTCTAAAAGCAGAAAAAGTACAAATAAATACAGAAATACCTGCAAAAATCCGAAACAGATATCTGGTATAAAGAAATAGATTTCTGCATGATTTGAGCAACTCTCAGTCGCCATTCCCTTCTGTTATTGACAGTTCCACAACAACACAATCACTCAATCAATGCCTTATGAAGCATATTCAAAAGAACATCAGTCTTGTCATTTTCCTTTATACCGAAATATATCGCAGCACTCTGCCTGTCATGTGATATAAACTCAATCTCAAGATTCACATCTGCAAGGCACTTTGCTATTTTGCTTAGAACCAGTGGATTATTCTCAACTTCTTCACCGACAACAGCAATAGTATGCACTCTCTGCTGCCTTATATCCCCAAATTCCGAAAGATCATCTCCATGCTTCACATCACCGGATGTCGTATAGCCTATAATCGGATTGCCAGATATAACAACATCCACATCACTCTCAATACTCGCAAACACCTTTGCAAGAAAACCATCTGTCCCAATCATCGAAGGATTATGTATGGAAATATGCTGCTGCTCAACCATTGTTATGCACTTTACACCCTTATTCTTCGCAACAGGCACAATCCTCGTACCATTGTGTCCTGGTCTGAACGTGTTCTTAATAATGACCGGGATACTTGAACCTTTAAGCGGCTCAAGAATCTTAGGATATATTATCTTCGCTCCATGACCTGCCATCTCTTCTGCTTCAGAATAAGATATCTCGCAAACAGTCCCTGCATTCTTCACAATCCGTGGATCAGCAGTAAGTATGCCGTCCCTGTCACTGTAGATGATAACTTCATCTGCACCAATTGCTTCACCTATAAGAGTCGCAGTCTGATCAGAACCGCCGCGGTTCATGCAAGCCATTTTTCCATTCTCATTTGCAATAAACCCTTCAGTAATCACAATCTTGCCTGTCTTCATCTTCTTTTTAATCAATCCAGAAGAATCTATTATCTTTTGGAAATACGGGTTCCCATTAATAAAATGCACTACATCACATGCATCCACATAAGAAACATCAAATCCCTTATCTTTAAGCAGATAACACACTACCTGTACAGACATCCTCTCACCAAAACACTCAAGAGGACAAACAGGAGCATCAATACACTCATCAATTTTACTGATAATGCCCTCAATCTCATTTTTAGCATCTTCCCTGCATTTCCTGTCTTTGATGCATTCATCAATAATGTCGTGATGACGCTTCCTCAATTCATGAAGTATCTTCTTATCACCGGAAGTTCTCAGATTTATGAGCGCATCAGTGACTTTCCCACGCTCCTGAGTCGCTCCTATTGCAGAAAGTACTACACACAAGTTAGTATCCTCATGACTCTTTATGATCTTTACAACATTAAGGAGCGCACTCTTGCTAGCAACAGAAGTACCTCCAAACTTAATGACAAGTGTCTTTTTATTCATAATATCACTCTCCCAGTGAACTAAGTATTAAAGCAGTCTCTTTTTGACCAATCATTTTTATAAGTGATGTCAACTTCGGTCCGTGTTCCTTATTCAAAAGAGCAA
>JAGLGH010000317.1 GCA_023144115.1 Nanobdellota archaeon
TTGAAATCCGATGCAAGCATCAGGGTATTATACCCAAGTTGTAATAAAAGTATATGATTAAATAAAAGATGGATAAGAAACTTAAAGAATTTATTATTGGGGCAATAATTATTAGCTTAGCTACAGTTGCAGGTTATTTGATTGCACCAATTGAAGTAAGATTTCTATATACACTTACAAATAATAGCACATTAATTGGACTAACATATGCTATTGGATCAATCTTATTTGGAATATTATCTATTTGGTTAGGCAGGCTTTCGGATAAATTTGGAAGAAACAGATTTATCATCCTTGGTTGTCTTTTAGGAGTTATATATCCTCTATTATATGCATCGACATACAATATATATCAATACATGGGTGTCAAATTCGTATGGGCTTTTGCTTCAGTAACAACAGGGCCAATATTTATGGCTTATTTACAGGATTTACTTACACATATTAAAAAACAAGGACAATATATTGGAATCGTTTTTTCTTTACAGTCAATCTTTGGTGCAGGAGCAGCATTTATTGGCGGTTATTTAAGTGATAAATTTAATTTTATAGTGCCTTATGTATTGATGTCAGTGATTTTTGCACTTGCAACTATTATTGCTTTTTTTGAATTAAGATATAAGAAAGCTCCTAAGATTCATGAAAACAAACCAAAGGGATTACTTTTTGGTGTTAAGTATATTCTCAAAAAACCAGCTTTAATCTTTTATTTAATAACTAACAGTGCTTTTGGAATTAACTGGGGCATTAAAGGGATGCTATGGCCATTGATTATTTTTGGGATGGTAGGAAAAGATACTATAACTGGAAGTATATTTGCGACAATGGGTGTGGTTGCCTTCTTGCTGTTATTGTTTATAGGGAGATTAGTTGATAAAATTGGTCCATTTAAATCTGCTTTTGTTTCAATGACTATCCTGGGATTAAGTGGTATTGTTTTAGGCCTTACTAATAACATTGTATTCTTTTGGATAGCAGCAGCTATTTTTGCAATTGGTGAGGCAATCAATGGTCCAATGCAAGCTGTTTTACTAACCAATCATGTCAGTAACAGTCATCGTGGAGAAGTATTAGGATTAGATTCAGTATTTGATAGAATATTGAATACAATCGCTCCGTTTTTTGCAGGTTTTTTATTAAATTATATTTCTGCTCAAAGCATACTCCTTATCTTTATTAGTTTTTTCTGGTTATCCATCTTTGGTTCTATGTATGTTTATAAACAATTTAAAATATCAAGAAGTTAAAGGAATAAGGTAACAGATTAGATTTTCAGTGATTTTTTCGCAGCAAAGGTATAATCAGATCTGGTGCAAGATATTTTACTGCCTGATATCTTAACCCGATGTTATAATTATGGTCTGTTATTTTTTTTCTCAATGACATATCATAAAAGAAACTATAGATGTTTTCAAGGAATAATTCAAACGAGTAATTAGATTCCCAGAGCTTGGTAGATGAAAAGTCTTTTATATTCGGCATATTGATAAATGGGATTATGTGATAGATGTAACCCATCCTGACCATGTCACCAAAAACAGGTATCTTTGGGTTTACAAAAACAGGGATGTGCTTTTCAGAGCATTCAACTACAGCATTTTCCCAGCCGCCAAAAGCGCTTGCAGAGAAGCATATGCTCTTCCTGTTGGAGAGCATTTCAAGGACTTCTTCGTATATTTTGACATTTCTTCTTCTTAATCGCCTTAGCTTTAATGAATCTCCCAGATAGATTATTGTGATATTAAGTTGTTCTGCTAATTCTACAAGGCTCCAGAAGTAATCAGGGTCATCTTTATTAATATGAGTTATTATCAGAAATAGATTAGGGCTTAAGTCTTTTTTATCAGAAAGATATATCCTGAACTGGGCCATCACTTTTATGAGGTATTTAATGTTTTTCCTATACACTGGTCTGACAGGAGAAACAAAGAAAAGATCTTCAGGCATGATAGCTTTTTTTGGGCACGTAATCTGATTTTCCAGAAAGAAATCTAATAATTTCTGCTCAGAATACTTAATTTGTTTTTTGTTAAATCTTCCTATATCAGGAATCTTTACAAGATTGGATTCAGGAATTCCAAATATATCCCTATGCGCGTTATATTGATATGCGTTGAGCACTACATGGTATGTATTTTCCCTGTGTATGGGTCCTGGGAGCATTTTTAGGCTCATCTTATTTATATTGTCAAGTGTTGAATAAATAGACCTATTAGTTTTTTTATACCATGTGGATGGATGATTCAACAGATGAAGAACTTCAGAACTGTATTTATTGAGCAAATATCTTCGTTCATATGGGGAATCAGGCTCAATGCTGATTATCTTTTTTTTTGGATATTCAACAGATAGCTCATACAAAGCAGCCCATAATGAAGGGATTAGATATCGTAGTGAAATATTATGAAGAATGATAATATCATGCCTCTTGAAATATGCAGCAATTTCATTTTTTATTTTTTCTTTATTTTTCAGGAATGCTTTTATCCAAGGTTTGCGATCATATCTGTCGTCAAATCCATTATGATATAAATTGGCTTCTGCTTCCAGGGATAAATCTCCATTTTTGACTATATTGATTTTGTTGTATGGGAAGAAATTATCTGATTCTTCTTCAAACATACCAGTGAGAAGAGAAACATTATATTTATTTTTTACAAGAATCTCAACCCAAATCTCACCCTGCATTGCACAGCCATCCCAGCCGCCAGCTCTTGCAATGATATAAAGCACTTTTTTGGTCATATTTGTCAAAATAAATTACTTGTATATATATATTTTTGGGTTTGATG
>JAGLGH010000318.1 GCA_023144115.1 Nanobdellota archaeon
TTAACCAATTTCGGTACTATACATTGATTCTTTTCTTTAGAAAAATTTATATATACTTTAGCTTTTAATGCGATATTATGAAAAAATTCAACAAATGGAAAGAAGATGATCAAAGTGGTTTGTTCATACCTGCTGGGCTTTTTATTGGTATGGGTGTTGGTTTTTTGATTGATCAATTGGTTGGAGGAATTTTTTTAGGACTTGGATTAGGTTTTTTGGGTATGGCTCTAGTCAAAATCAACAAGAAGAAAAAATAGGGATACCCTAGAAAATAACTCTTTAGATTTCCTCTGCTTAGCTATGGAATTTTGCATAATCTTAGATTTTTCCTTATAGAGATATAATCACTATTTATTGAATTATGATCCCATATCCCTCTCTCAAACCAAAACGTTTATAAACATGTTCTTACTCTTTGTTAAGAGGGGTAGGGTAGATACTTGGCTTTCGCAGGCATGATCTGTGAGGAAAGTCCACCCACTTTAGATATGGAGTATATTCATATCTTAGCAGCCACTTGTGGGAGCAAGGTCTGGAAACAGGCGGCAACGACAAAAGAAACGGTAAGCCCTTAATGATGCATTAATTTGCAAGGCTATGAAGCGCGCGAAGGAACAGGCAACTGAACCGAGTTAACCCGCAGAGCTGAATTAAGGTGACTTTGAAACGGTCAGCCCTGGCTTGTGCAAGTCAGAATGAAGAAAGGTTCTGAAAAGAATCCTGCTTTATGACGCTTAGTTAAATGCTAAGATGGAGCATCAGCATCTTATATGCTAAAAGGTTCCAACAGAAGGTGGCTTATTTCTGCCCAACCCCATTTTTTATGAGGTTGTAATACAATGGGAAAGGATAAAATACAGATGCCGTCAAGCACTGCAGGAATTACACGATATTTTGATGATTACAAAAGCAAGATAAGATTTAAGCCAGGATCGCTTATTGTCATGCTTTTTATTGTTATAATAATTATGGTTATCCTGCATACATATGGCTATGCTATGCTTGGGTTAGTAAGGTAAAGTTTGCAGATAGGTGCAAATGATGAGGTGTTAAAATGATTCCAGGAATGAATCCAAGGAAAATGCAGCAGATGATGAAGAAGATGGGTATTGCCCAGGTTGAGATTGATGCAACTGAGGTGATAATAAGAACTCCTGAGAAAGAGATTGTTATTACAAACCCTTCTGTTTCAAAAGTCAATATGATGGGTCAGCAGACTTACCAGGTTGTAGGAGAGGAACATGAAAGGAGCCTGTCTGTCCAGCCTGAAATAAGCGATGATGATGTAAAGACTGTCATGGAACAGGCTAGTGTAGATGAAGCAACTGCAAGAGAAGCTATTGAAAAAGAAGAAGGCGATCTTGCAAAGGCAATAATGAATCTTGTTGGATAAATTTTGCTGAATCAGATTGATTTAGGGCTTTTCGAACACAAGATTTATTAAGTTCTAAATCTTTTAGCATTAATATGAGAGAATTCATGCAACTCCAGCATGAAGCTGTGAGTAAAATCAAGTTTGCTGAACATATGCTGACACAGACATATCCGCTCATAAAAGATCCAAAATTGCTTTTGGCTGTTGTCAAAGATGTGTCTTCTGCGCTCGATAGCAGCATGTCATCATTGCTTAATCTCGAGGTAAAATATAAGAAAATTCCACTTTTTGAAAATACATTTGAAGGAAAATATAATGCTTTTAGGTATCATGTGATTGACAGATATAACATTAACAGGGAATTCCTGCTTTTAATCAAAGATATTCAGGCGATAATTATTGCGCATAAGAAATCTCCTGTTGAATTTGCAAGAAAAGGAAAGTTCGTGATATGCGCAACAAATTACAGTATGCAGGAGATAACTCCTGATAAGCTAAGAAGATATATAAATCAGACAAAAAGATTTATATCAATAATAAACAATGTGGTGAATAAATATGGAAGAATTATTTGAAGAAGCTGCCAGTGAGTTTAAGAGAGCTGATCATCTATTTTATGTAAGCCTTAAATATTCAAGAACAGGAGATGTGCTTATGTCTCTTATTGACAGGCTTATAGCATGCATAGACAAAAGCATGGATGTATTATTTAAGCTCAAAGAGATAAAAGAAATCCCTCCTGCGCCGTTGCCCAGGGCAAATTTGATAAAGCAGAATTTTGCAGAAGATAAGCTTATTATGAAGACAATGGATCTTTTTTTTATTATGCGGAAGATGATTCGTTCTGAAAAAGAAGCTAGTAATGAATTCAGGAGGACATTGAAGGTTACGATACAGATGCCTGATGAAGATGAGCCATTCATCCTTGATATTGATACTGCGCAGATATATTTTGACCTTGTAAAAAAGTATTTACAGCATATAAGGGAGATGATATCAGATGACTAAGTTTTTAGTTATAGCTTCAGGAAAAGGAGGTGTTGGAAAAAC
>JAGLGH010000319.1 GCA_023144115.1 Nanobdellota archaeon
CATTTTCAAAATTCTACCTCTGACTTGGATAAAGTATTGAATCTCGGGACTACAGTAAAAAAGCAAGAAATAGTCAATAAATTCAAAACGATTTGCTGGTTCTCAGAAATCCCTGTATATCTTAACAAAGAAAAAATCAATAAGGGATTTACATTTCCTAATAGTGTCTATGAGTGTAAATATGAATTTGACAAGGATATCAACATTCTTATTTCCATGCCTAAAGGAAATCATTTAAATAATTATAAAAAGGAAATATATCTTCGAAACGGGGCATTTCTTTCCTTGCTTCAGTCATGTAATAGAGAGTTTGTTTCTTCTCAATTAGCTATGGATATTGCTGTGGATGCTCCTGAACTTAAAATGAACATGTCCGGAGATCAGATCCTGCAGGATGATTATTTTGATTCCCTGACCCATAAAGTGAATCTAGCTAGAGATATGTTTTATCGAGATATTCTTAAGAACATAAGCAGAATAGAACCTCATGGCAAATATGAACTAAGAAATTTTATTACTGTATTTTTACATAAGAATATGTCCTGGAAAGATCATGAGTTTCTAAAAAATACAAAACTTTTCTCAGATATTAATGGAAATGAATATACAATCTCAGAGGTCTCTGATGTTCTTAAGAAACAGGATACTAAGTTATATACTACAAAGAAAAAACTCAGAAAAAGCCATCCTTTGCTTAAGGATAAGAAAAAGGTGATTCTTTTTCTTGAATCAGGCGCTGAAGAAAATCTTATTGAAGAATTATTTGGATTTAATTCTGATATAATCAGAATTGACAGGAAAATTAAAAAATATAATTCTGAAGATCTGGAGCAGAAACTTGAATCTCTAGGTCAAATCTCAAGAAAAGCAGTTAAAGGAACAGGTTATACTGTATTATCTTCTGCAGTTTTAGCAGGCTCTTATTTTGGAACAGTCTTTATTGCTCCTTATGTAATTGAATGCTGGCATTATGGTGCAATGGCAGTTGCTGGTTCTGGCGGCCTTTATGCAGGTGGGTTGGGTGTTAAAGCTGTAGCGGGGAAAATTTCAGAAAATGACTATGAAGTCATGGAACGGCCATGGATTAAGAAATGCCTTGAATCCTGTGAAAGAGTTTATAATCGTTTATCAGGTATATTCTCAAAAAAAATACCAGAGAAAACTAAAACAGAAAAAAAAGTAAGTGATAAAATCAGTGAAAATCTTGATACAAGTACACAGGAATATATTCTTGCTCTTAAGAAACTCATTCTTTCAAATTATGAACTTTCCGAATTTGAGGGATATTTTAAGAATATAGTGGAGATAGAAGTAAAAGATAAAGGTCTTTTCTTACCATTATTCTCTTTGAAGAATTGTGATTCATTTAATTCTAAAGATGCTCGTAAACTGGTTATCAATACAAAAAGAAAGGATTTATATAAAAAATCAAGATTGTATGAAAAATCCAGGTCAGTTATATATTATGATATCTTGAAAATAGGTAGTATGCTTAAAGATAAATCATTAGATACTCCATCAACAGATATGGAAAAATCTATTCTTGATTCTATACATCTATCTTATTTAGAAGATACAATTGGTTCATTTAGCAAAGGTGAGGACTCATTTAAACAGGATTTTCCCCTGCTAAGCGAAACTGAGAAAAATGGAATTATAAAGAAAATCTTAAGCAAAGAGATAACAGCAAGTAATGGATTTGAAGAATGGATTATCAAAAATTATAATTCTAAACTTGAATCTGTTTCAAAGGAGAGTATGGCTGGAAACAATTCCAAAAAGATTATGTCATATCTTGAAAAGAACATGAATAGCGCTGCAGAATATGAGTATGATTCTCTTCTGATTAGGGAAAAGCTTGATCTTATCACAATAACTAAAGATATGATTGATAGTGTATCACCTGGTGATAACTTGATAAGGCTTAATGCATTCATGCAATATATAAAGGTTAAAGATGACATTATCCATAGTTACCATGAATTGATTTATAATGCAAAAAGTGATGAGGTTCCGGATAAACTAAGAGTAATTCGCGAACAGTTTCAAGAAAATTTAGATTTTGAAGATTTTTTAATTCAAATTAATAAAGGTGCTTACATTGGTGGTAATGGGATTGGGGCATATTCAATATCCAGAATATTTATAGAGCCTGAACCTGAACGCAATAAATTGCTGCAGACAGCAAAGAAATATATGCCTGAACAAAAATACCTGCAGCTAAAAGGCATTACAGGATTATTAGAAAAGGGGCCTGAAAATGAATGAAAAATTTATATCTGGCCTTCCATTTACAGCTGATTCAAAGGAAATGGTTAAAAAAAGTATCAATAATCTTTCCCTCGACCCTGATCAGTATCTTAAAGAGATTCTAGGATTTGCTCTTGCAAATAATATTTCAAGAATTGATATAATTGATGAAAAAGATATGACTGAAGTTAATTTTGACGGACCAGGTATAGCTTCAAAAGAGGATCTAAAAAGCTTGTTAATGAACATATATAATTCTGATGAAGATGAAGGGCTAAATAATCTTGGAATGCTTGGGCGTTCTGTGGTAGCATCTCTTAAGACAAAACCCCTGGAAATAATAATAAAGACTCATGATGCTCATTCAAATTATATTATGAAAATAGATTCAAAGCTTGACCAAGAACTTTTTACAATAGGCAAGCCATTCACAAAAAATAGCTTTACAGTAATTAGGCATAAAAAAACTCACATAAAACCTTTAGAGAAAATGATCAATAGTTATAATTATGCAAAGAAAACTTCAGTATCAGACAGTCTGGCAGATCTTTATAATAAGAGCCTATATTGCGCAAGCGAAATTTGTAAAGATACAATAAGTAATCTTAAGGATTTTATCAATAGTTTCAATAAAAATTCAGGATTTAAATATAGTATAAAAAATAGATTAAAAGCATTTTACAGCTTCTCAGAGACACCTGTATATCTTAACAAGAAAAAGATTAATCATGGATTTACATTTCCTGATTCTATCTATGAGCGTGAATATAAATTTGATGATATAAGAATTCTTGTCTCCTTCTTAAAGGGAAGTCATGTAAAGGATTTTAAAAGAACTGTGTACATCAAGAATAACCTGTCAGTTCGCGAGCATATATTTAATAGTGGGGAGTCTAATGATTTTAGCTCTTATTTGTTATCTATGGATGTAGCAGTGGATGCACCGGAGATTCAAATGACCCTGTCTGGAGAAAGTCTTATTGAGGATGATTATTTTAAATCTCTTGAAGAAAAAATATCTGAAGCACGGAATCTGTTTTATGAAGACATTTTTAAGAACATAAGCAAAATAGAACCACATGGCAAAGATGAACTAAGGAATTTTATAACTGCATCTTTATACCAGAATCTATCCTGGAGAGATAATGAAGTGATAAAAGATATAAAACTTTTCTCAGATATT
>JAGLGH010000032.1 GCA_023144115.1 Nanobdellota archaeon
CAGATAAAATTTCAGTTATTCGATTCAATGGATCTTCAGGAATATCATATATGAGAAAATACTCATCTCTGAAAGTTGATAAAGGAAGAAATCTCTCCTTCCCATTAATGATTTCTTTCACTTCAATATCATCAGAATTTGGATTTGCTTTTGTTGAAATTAATTGAATGCTCTCATCTTTGCTTTTAATTATCACTTTGAATGTATAATTCTGGTTTTCACGCTCGGTCATATATTTAATGTCAGATCTAAGTGATTGTGATATGCGACTATCTGTTTCGTCAAGCCTATCCCCATAAAGAGCAATAGCAAGAATATTTAAAAAAGTGCTCTTACCTTTTGCATTTGGAGCTTCAATGTAGATTGCATTACTATTAATTGTCTTCAGCCCCTCATCCACGTGAAAAATACGCTCATGTCCGGCCCCTTCCTGTCGATTTAATTCATAATCAACTTCTAACATTGAATCATTCCTCGTTAATCTCTAGTAGTTTTTTGAGTAGATCTTCACCATAGTACTTTTTTGATATCAATTCAAGGACTTCTACTTGATCTTCATCATCGATTAACTTAGCTAAAAGCGAAAAAACAGAAATATCATTCATAAATATTAACTCCCTTTTTTTACTACACCAGCAAAAGCTAATGGAAATTTTAACATTTTTAATTGAGGCATTTCATGTATATTTGCAACAGCAAATCCTTTCTTGAGATTTTGCATCTCATTCTCAGATATTGAAAAACCATGGGATTTTACAGCAGTTGCATCAGATTTGAAAAATATTTTCGTATTAATCACACTTGATAAACCCCTTGGGATATCATTTGGATTCTGTGATGAAAATATTACACCAATTTCTTGACTTCTTCCTTGACGGCCTATAGTATCTAAATCACCTAATGCCTCTTTTGAACTTTCAGTATTGTAAAATTGATGAACCTCATCTATTATAATAAGAATTGGAACATTACTTTTATTTGAACTTTTCAATTCGACAATTTGGTGTAACAGATGTCTTAGCATTATTGAACCAAATGTCTTGGATTTTTCATCTTCCAAATCAATTACTGACATCATACCACGCTGAAGAATATCTTTACCATTTAACTTTTGTGCATACTGATCATCAAAATAAGCTCTGGCTAAATTTAAATTTCGTAAAATATTTGATGCTGTGCCAGCAGCAAGTGGCGCATCACCAACATCTCCTCTTGAATTTTTCATAGGAAAACGATTTTTTTCTTCTTCGCTTTGATTTATTGAAGTAAACCAATTTACAAAATCATTAAATGTAAATATGGCATTTTCATTTTTATCAAATTGTTCATCTCTCCAAAATCTAAATATATCAGGCAGATATTGTGCAGCAATGTCTGAAATAGATTGTAAAACTCCATTAAGTGCTTCAGGTTCAATAGTAATCACATCAAGAGAAATAGGTTGTGTAACATTTGGTGTTACTCCCTTTGTGGGTTTAATTTCAGTCGTTGCTGGATAATAAACTTTAAAATTATTTATGCTGTGCGCAGATTCATCTATTGCATCCCATTCATTTTTTATTTGGTCTGTTATATTATCAGAAGGTTTGTCCATTTTTAAAAAATCAACATCTTTTACATTTATTGCAAGAATAGCTCCTCCTTTGTCTATAAAATATTGGGCAAGATATTTTGTTGCTACTGTTTTTCCGCTTCCAGTCTTCCCACAAATAAGAGTTTGATGGAAAAAAAAGTCTTCTGGCATATGTGTGTATAAATAATTCCCATCATCATCAATAAGGATTTGATTTTTATTATCATGAATAGTTGATAAAAAAATAATAGGCCCTTTGGTTATAGTACCCTCTAAATCATTATATCCCATTGCCAGGTCAATCTCTTCTTGATTTGAACGCCTTGCTATTGAAAGAACATCAACAACATTCACTTGACCGTCTGTTCTTTCATTTAAATCGCTTATAACACGAGCAGAGAGATGATTTTGCCATTTAAGATCAGCCTTTATTTTCCCCAAATCCATATCTACGGACATTGCAGACGGGGCATATGGATACTCTTGAGTACTTTGTTCGACCCTTAAAACAAAAAGTGGTTGATTATCATTTTCGGTGTCAATAATAGTTAGAAAAGAACCTTTAGGGAGTAGTCCTTTGGTTCCTTTTTTTGAAATTAGTTTATATTTATTTTCCTTATCGGGTCCTATTACAATCCATGTCATTCTTTCACCTTCATACAAATCCTCTTGCTTGATTCATCGTAGGTTGAATTTCTGATTCAGCAAAGATTTTATTAATATTAACGATCTTTTTATTCTCACGTGCAAATTTTTCAGCTATTGCTATTGGCCTTATTTGTGAATTTTTCGAGTCACCTTGAATTAGAAATAAATATTGGATAATATTCATTAATTGGGAAATGAAATCTTTTCTTCCAATGTATGTTGATGGATGAAATTCAATTCTCTGTGGAGAAACTTGGAACGGTTTTAAGTAGCAAAATATTTTCGAAAAATTTGAATTTGTCTGGTCCGTATATCTGAAAAATGAGGTTCTTTGGCTTGGTTTTAAAAATTGATGTGCCCAATGTAAGTCCGAATTGAATTTCCCATATAAATTTTGAATATTATCTGTGACTAAATTACTTGAGCTGTTTTTTGTAATGAATAT
>JAGLGH010000320.1 GCA_023144115.1 Nanobdellota archaeon
TCAATAAAAGCCATCCTTTGGTTAGGGATAAGAAAGAAGTTATTTTTTCTTTTGAATCATATACTGTAGGGGAATTGTTCAGAAGATTATTTGAATTTAATTCTAAAACTGTCAATTTTGCCAAGGAAATTGAACAATATGAATCTGATAAAAAGAGAAAGAAAAAACAATTGCGAAAAGAAAAATTAAATACTCTCGGGAAAACAACAGCTGCTATAGGAAAAACTACAGGAGTTATTACGTCATCTGCTGCAGTTTTAGCAGGCTCTTATCTTGGAACAATCTTTATTACTCCTTATGCAGTTGAATACTGGTATTATCCCCCAATAACAGCTGCTTGTGCTGGCACTATCTATGTAGGAATCATGGGGAGTGTGGCTATGGGCAAGCAGATATTAAACAAAGGTCCTAAGGCATGGGGATATACATCACAAAATCTTGAAAAATTTGGAAAGGTCATAAAACAGAATTCATGGATAAACAAAAGTTTTAAATCCTGCAAGAGGTCTGGCAAAAATTTTTATGATTATTCACTGAATATGCTGGAAGCAAAGATAACTGAAATTCAGGAAAACAATCTATCTAAAGAGCTATCTAAAATAAAAAAAGAAGAAAATAAAAAACCTACTGAAAAGATTGTCATGATGCAAGAATATATTCGTGCACTTGAGAAACTCATTTTTTCAAATGGAGAAAACCATGGATTTGGGGATTACTTTGATAAGATAATAAGAGTAGAAACCAAAAAAAAGAGTATCTTATCACCATTATTCTCTTTAGAGAAGAATAAAATGGATGGGGCTTCTGGACTGAAACTGATTATCAATACAAAGAGAAAATCTTTATATGAAAAATCAGGGCTATATAAGAACTGCAGTGCAACTATCTATTATGATATCTTTAAAATAGGAGAGATACTTGAAAAAAAATTAGATTATTATAATTCACGAGATCTTGAAAAAAATATCCTTGATGCTGTACACTTCTCTTATTTAAAGGATGTAGTTCACTCGTTTAGGAGAGGTAAAGAGTCGTTCAAAAATGATTTTCCCCTGTTAAGTGAAACTGAAAGAAAAGGTGTGATAAAGAAGATTTTATGTGATGAAATAACAACTGGCAATGGAATTGAAGAATGGCTAATCACAAATTATAACCCTGAACTTAAAGCAGTTGCAAAAGAAGTAGAATATAAAAAATGAGTAAATACAGCATTATACTGGAAAATGGACTGGCAGAAGATTATATAGCTACTGCAGGAACAAGGTATAAGTTTAGCGAGGATTCTGCAAAAAAGAAGCCTATAGAGATAGACAGATTTGGAAGAAGAGCTGATGGTAAAGACAATAAAAGCAGTATTTTAAAGCAGGATTCAATATATTATGCCTATGCAGATTCTAAACAGGATGAGCTTGAGTCCATATTTGCTTATTCTTTTGATAATATAATATTTGAGAATTTTAAGCAAAGAGTAAAAAGAGCAAAAGATCTCCTTGGGCTTGAAAATGACTCTATATCCCTAATGGATGCAGAAATCTCTGATAAGGATGCACAATATGTCTGCAGGACATCATTATTAATTGATGACAAAATATACAAATCAGCATATAAGATTGTTGAACTGCTTGATAAGATTACTTCAGAATCCACATCAATTATAATTGATAAAGATTCCAGGCAAGTGTTCATTGATAATGCAAAGTTATTAAAAAAGAACAGAATATCAATAAATGACTTGTATGATAACAGAGATATCTTTTTTTCAGATTATAAATTCAGCTCATATCTAAAATATACTAATGACAATACCATGCAGGTCAACTATTTCAGTTTAGAAAATAATGTAAAGATGGCAAATATAAATGATATAGTTCTCGATAGCACAGAATCATTTAAAAATCTTAATGAGATTGGTATCATAGAGCTTGATTATGATAAAATAGAAGTGTTTAAGGAAAAATATAGGGAGAATCTATTATTCAAAGACGGTGCTGTACCTTATAAGAAGGACAGTCTTCAATATTATACTGAATTATACAAAAAGGCAAAAGCAAATACTAATCAATTGTTTAGAATAGATTCATCTATGAATTTTGGTGACAGTCTGCAGATACTTAAAGATGAGGATTACTTAAATGAAAATTTTCCTTTTATAGCAGATTTTGATATTATGTTCCTTAGGGATATGTATGATAAAATAAAGAATAAATCAGCAAAAAAACTGACAGGAGGAAATAAAAATGGGATTTGACCAGGAAATTATGGAAGCACTTGGCATTAAGGGGAGTAAAGCAGGGGATTATAGAATAAGGGTGTCTGAGGCATATAAAGAGAAGAAAAATAATACTCTTATGCAAGCTATAAAAAAAGCATCTAATCAATACCCTCAGATGGGCAAGGAGATTAGTTCAGTTATAACAGCAGTCTTTGCTAATAGGAATATTGCAGATTATTATGGAGGATTAACTGGGCAGAAAGATAATAATCTGGATGAGATTTTGATAGACCAGATTGCAAAGTATGGCAAAAAAAGCAAATTAGAGCCAAAAGATGCAGTAAAAGATGATACTGTTATGATCAACTCTATTCTTGGTTCTTATGGCTCACTGGATAACTATAAAGAGAGATTGCTCAA
>JAGLGH010000321.1 GCA_023144115.1 Nanobdellota archaeon
GATCTTGTTAAAAAAATAAAGCCTGATATGCAGATTAATCTTAAACCATATCAACAGGAACTGGAAAAAGAAATAGCATCAGCAAAACTATATCCAGAATCCAGAGAAGTCTTAGAGGAATTAAGAAAGAAAAATATTAAATTAGGATTAATCTCTAATTTAGCATCACCATATAAAGAACCATTTTTTGAATTCGGGCTAAATGAATATTTTGATGAAGTATTATTTTCCTGTGATGTTGGTTTAAGAAAAACTAATCCCAAGATTTATCAAAAAATGATAAAGAATCTTAATATTAATCCTTCTCAAGTTCTTATGACTGGAGATAATGTTCGTGCTGATGTTGATGGTCCAAGATCAATAGGGATGAATGCTATTCATCTTGATAGAAGAAATGCTTCTCTAAATAAGATTTCTACATTAGAAGGAGTTTTCCAATATCTATAAATTCATTATTAGAGATTTTTGAGATCCAATTAATCAAACTCCGAAAACTATTTAAGGCACTATTTCATTAGCAATAAATATGAAGATATTAATTTATTCATTTGAGAATTTTCATAATTTGAAAAGTAATCCTGCATAGGAAGTAGGAAAGGAGATTACTAACAAATATGATTCAGAAGATGTTGAGTTAATTCAATTGCCTGTAACTTACAAATGTTGGGAAATATTAAAAAATAGGATAATAGAATTTAAACCAGAGTTTGTTTTAGGAATTGGTGTTGGCATTGGAATTAATAGAGTTAAAATCGAGATGATTGGTTTAAATTATAAACATTCAAAAATCCCAGATAAGGAAGGAACAATATTTAGTATGGAGAAAATAAATGAATCTCAGGATTTATCCTACGAAACCCAAATTGATGTTTTAGCTTTTGTTGATTCTTTAAGAAAAAAAGGGATTCCTGCTGAAATTTCGCTTAATGCAGGAACATATGTATGCAATTATGTTTATTATAATTGTTTACAATATTTTTTAGATAAAGATGCTAAAACATTGTTTATCCATATTCCTGCATCTCCAAAAGAGGCAATTGAATCAAATTTGAATGTTGCAACTTTTCCAACTTCTTTGATTGCCAATGAAATTTTTAATACATTGAATAAAACGCAAGCCCTATCAAAACCTTTATAATCTTTAACTAAAATAAAATCATTATGGCACACATTAATATTGAAATAAAAGCTAAATCAGAGAATCAAGATGATATTAGAGAGATCTTAAAATCAAGAAATGCTGAGTTTAAAGGTGTTGATCATCAAATTGATACTTATTTTAAAGTAAATCTTGGCAGGTTGAAATTAAGAGAAGGAACAATTGAAAATTTTCTTATCCATTATCAAAGGGAAAATAAAGAAGGTCCAAAACAATCAGATATTATTTTATTTAAGTCTGACCCTAAATCTTCTTTAAAAGAAATTTTAACAAAAGCATTAGGCGTTTTAGTTGTAATTGACAAAAAAAGGGAAATATATTTTATTGATAATGTAAAGTTTCATATTGATATAGTAGAAGATTTAGGTACATTTGTTGAGATTGAAGCTATTGATGATGATGGAAGTATAGGGAGAGATAAGTTGCTGGAACAATGCCAATCTTTCCTTGATTTGTTTAAGATCTCTCAGGAAGATATGATTTCAGTTTCTTACAGTGATTTGTTATTGCAGAAGAGGGCTGTTTAGGAGAAACTGGCTTTTGATATGGCACTTAACTTGACTGTACTTATTTTTAGAAAACTTTATATATAAAATAAATGTAAGAGATTGATATTATGATTATTTATTGGAAAATTGGTGATGTGATATGAAGAAGATTATATTGATGATTGTTGTTTTGATTGGATTTCTGTTAACAGCAGGTATAGTTTGTGCGGATTATAATATTACAAAAGGAACACCATTTGAATTTGATAATGTGCAAGGAAGGTATAATTCTCTCGCCCAAATTGATGCCACGCATTTTTTGAAT
>JAGLGH010000322.1 GCA_023144115.1 Nanobdellota archaeon
TTGCGCTATCTTTCCGGGATCAAGAGTTTCTGTTGTTATATCACTAACATTCAATAGCACTCCGAGATCTTCGTTTCTCTCTTTAAGTTTTATATTTATGTCCCTAAGATCTTTAACATTTTGGTCTATTCTCCTATGACTATCTTCTAACTTTTTCCGCGCCTTTTTTTCTTTTTTAACACTATTAACCATTCCATGACTAAAATAAAGAAAGGTTACCAAAACTCCTACTTTTAATAATTGCGTAGTAATATCATTTGATAAAAAAAGTATATCTACCAAAAGAATTATTGAAATAATAATTATTAAAATCTGGGTTATAAGAGTTTTTATGCCCATTAATTCATGTTTAGCAATAGCATAGGCGGTAAAAATGAGTAAAACTACTGCCGCATAATTTCCAAACTGATGATGTTTAAAACTATTTTGTAAAATAGGTAAAACTATATTAAAAATAATATTTAACAAAAGAAAAATAGAAGTTCCAACAAAAAAATATTGAATTCTTATTTTTTCTTTTTTGGGAAAAATGTGATAATTAACATTAAGCCTGTAAATAAGAAAAGAAAAAACAACTAATACAAAAAAATAAAAAAAATAAGCCCCTAAAGAAAAAATGGGGCTAATCCCAACGTTTTGCATTACTACGCCTCTGATAATAAAATCTGAAAAAACAGAAAGTAGAATAAAAATAACACCTGCTAATAAAACAAAAACATTAAAAACTCTAAACTTTTTTTCCTCTTTTAGAAAATAAACAAAAAAGAAATAGCAAATAATAACAAAAAGGGAAACTGATGCATAAGCTAATTTGGTCCAAAAAATAGCATTAATCAAATCAGTTGAAAAATAAGCCAAATAACCAAAAGTGGGCCATAAAATTATAAGGATACTCATCAAAAAAAATAATTTATTTTGCTTTTTTGACGGATTACTGAAATAAACTAAACTTCCAACCCACAAACTTAAAAAGATCACTATAAGAAGTAGTGTTTTGTTAAATAAACAATATATTTCAAAATCAAAATTATTATACATAACCTTTGTTATTTATACCCTCTACTTATAAAATGTGCAAAAATAACTTTTTCCAAAAAAAGTAAAAAATCATTAACTTCAACAGTCTTTATTTTACTTCTCATCTTTTTTATTAATTGATAATTATATTCCCACTCTTCTAAAAAATATCTTTCTGCTTTTGATTTTTTGATTTTTTCGACTAATTTAATTATATTCTTTTTATCCAGATCTTCAATACTAACAATTTTTTTCTCAACAGCATATGCAAAAACACCACTAGTAAAATCATCTTCCTTTATTTCTCTTTCCCATGTAGTTATCCAATTTCCTATTCTCGTCATATATTGAGCATACAAAATAACTTTTCTAATTAAACCTAACTCTTTTTTTTCAAATTTTGACGAGCAACACAAATCAAACATTATATCAACAATTAACTGCATGTTATGAGAAAGATACATAGAGTACTCAGAACTATTAATCAAATACTTGTTTTTGTTAACCAAACAAGAGTACTCCATTGAATTTAATAATTGTTTAATATCAAATTTAATAATTTCTCCAAACTCACTATACCTTGGAAAATTCTTAAATATATTTTCAATATAATTCCAGATTTTAATTGTAAATTTAATATATTTTCTTTCTTTTAAATCTAATTTCTCAAATTTAATATTCGCTTGATCAAAAGGTATTTTCAATAACTCTTGCAAAACATTATTATCTTTATGTTTGTCAGCTATATCATCTACTAAAACTACAAACATAATTAATAAAAATTTAACTTTAT
>JAGLGH010000323.1 GCA_023144115.1 Nanobdellota archaeon
TCCTTTAATTCTTGTGCTGAATGAAACATATACTGGTATGCTTTCATAAACTAAAGCAGAGCCTTCTAACTGATTTCCCTTTAGCAGAAAATCCCTTCCTAGGCTTACAGGTTTCCTCTCGTTAAAGCTCAGATTGTTAATATATCCAAGGAATGCGCTGATTTCTTTCTTTGTCTGCTTTATGCTGCTGCCACTACTTATTGCTTCCAGGATATAGCTCTCCAAAAGCTTGCTGAAGTTTTTTTCCATTGTCCTGCTTTGATCAAATACATCTGTTCCATATATCTTTTTGCCATCCTGTTCAACTGCAACAACAATGCCTACAGAATCAGGAATATACTGAAAATTCGAAACATAATCACTTAGCTCATCCTGCTTATGATTGAATACATCACTTATATTGCCTGTTCTTGATGATACTTTGTGAGCTCCCATGAGTTTGTTTACCTGGCCCCATACTTCTCCCTGGCCTCTGACTGAGGCAAAACATACTCCTTTTGTCGCCATTCTCATGCTGGAATGAAATTGTCCCTCTGGTGAGCTTTGTCGCCTTGGGGGGGTTCTGATCCCTGGTCCAAAGGAATCCCCTAGATTTAGACCTATATTTGGAGAATCATATCCTGGGCTCCATCTGTGCTCTTCCACGCACCTTACAGGCACATCTCCTTCAAATTTTTTTGCCATATATACATTAGCTGCTACCATCCTGTTCTGTTTCCCGCCTTCAGCATATTCCCCCTGGAGAATAAGAACCTCTTTTCCTGTCTTATTCCTGAAATGAAGTGTAGGCACACTCCCTGTTTCACTCACATTTAATCCTGAATTTACTGCTTCATCAAAGACAATATATTCAAGTTTGCTGTCATCTTCGAGCAAAGGCGCAACTGCCATGTTCTTGTACTTCTTTATAGGTCCTATCTTCAGTTTGTTAATATAATCCTTGATCTCTTTCATCTTTTATCCCTCCAAAGGCTTTTATCCCTGCCTTTATTTTTGAAAAGAACCAGAAAAAGATATATTTAACCAGTGTAATAACCACAATGGTAAACAATAGTGTATTTTATTTCTCATTGTTTATTTTAGAAAGTTTTAAATAATATTTTGCATCTCTTATTTTCATGAAACGCAAGATTGTCAGGCATGGCAGCAGTTCATTGACAATAACTCTGCCTATAAAATGGGTTGAGAAATTTAATCTCAAAAAAGGTGATGAACTGAACATTGAAGAAGCAGGACCTATGCTCATGCTCACCACAGAACAGGAAATTGCTTCTCCAAAAAAAGAGGTCTCAATCACAGAATCAGGCATATTCACCAAGAATAATCTCTCACATCTTTACCAGCTTGGATATGATGAGATTGAGGTGCGCTTTGATGAAAGCAGTGTACTGGAGGAGATAAAGAAGAGGCTGCCTAATTGCATAGGATTTGAAATCATAGACCAGAAGGACAATATGGTCTATATCAAGAGCATAGCTACAACAATAGAATCTGAATTTGACACTTTATTGAGGAAATCATTTCAGATCACAAATGAGATGGCAAGATGCATCCTTGACATCCTGAAAAAAAACCATTATGAAAAACTGAAGGAAATCAGGAATATGGAAGCGTTAAATAATAAGTTTACAGATGTATGCATAAGAATCCTGAATAAGAAAGGGTATAAGATACCAAAAAGGACAATGCAGATATATGAGATAGTCAAGAACATTGAAAGGATAGCTGATGAATTCAAGTATATATGTGACCTTTTTTCAGGTTATAGCAAAAAGATTGATAAAGATATGCTCAATAATTTCGCAGATGCAGTTGACTACTATATGGTCTTCTATAATATGTTCTATAAATTTGATCAGGGATTAAAAAAGAAGATATATCTTGACAGAAAGAATCTTCTTGATAGATATTATTCAGCATTGGAAAGATCAAAAGGCATAAATTCCAGATTCCTCCATCATATGATCAATATTGTCCAGAAAACATATGATGGTGCTGGTGGGTATTTTGCTTTGGTATTATAAGTTCAGCACAGGATGCAGATAAGCCTTGTCTTTTAAGAGGATTTTTAGTCCTTTTTTTATCCTGCCTGCATGGGCCTTATTGCCTAAATTCTCAATCTGCCTTAAGTCATCCCATAAAGCCTGGCAGTGCGTTATTGCTTTATCTTTGATGTCTTCTGGATCATCCCTTACAGGGTCATACATCTCATAAATATTCCATATAACAGATTGGACTAATGAGTCTGTCCTTAATCTGTCTTTGTCAAAATCCGTCCATTGCCTGTTTGTTTTCTTCTGAAATCGCTCTGCATAAGATTCAACAAACTCTTCAAAACTGAAATCATATTCGCCGCAGATGTTCAATGCCTGCCTCTTGTGATGTATCCAGAAATCGCAAAGGTCGCTAAATGGGTTATTGATGGCAATTGATTCCCAGTCAATAACTCCGAATTTCCTATACAATATTGCATCTCCGCTCTTGACAGATACAATATTCTTTTCATTTATGTCTTCATGGGAAACCACATTCAGTCTGCTCTGGATGCTTTGCAATCCTGTGCATGCATCTATCAGCCTGTCTCCCAGTCTCGCTTCAATCCCCAGTCCTGCAATAAGTCTTTCTCTTATTTCTCTTCCAATGTCTGCCTCATGTAAATCAATTCCATATCTTTCAAACTCATCCTTTGCATGAGTCAGCTTAATGTGATAGTCTGCAATTATTTGCGCTATATCTTTGGCAGTCTGGAATATTTTATCAGGGAGCATCCTCATATTCTTTATAACTCCGCTATATGGATCTCCTGCGTTTTCAACTATCCCTCCGAGGATAGCTATGTCATATGGATATGTTGTATCTGATTTAGAAGGCTTATAGCCAACAGGTTTTCCAGTAGGGATGCCCTGTTCATATATTATATGATAAACAGTAAGCTCTTTAAGCGTGGCAACCGGGTCAGCCTTGAATACCCATACCTTATACAGTTTCTCAGGATCATCATCCCTTATAAAATATACCTCCTTGACTTCTTTTCTTGTAATAGGAATGTCATTTACGCTTGCAATAGCGACATTTACATTATATGAGGATGAGAGAACTTCTTCCAGTCTTTCTATGTCTATAGGTTTGGATTTCCTCTCAAGAATTTGCTTACTATAGAATATGTTTTCCGGACCTTTTGTAATCTTAATTTCATGTGCCCTAGATGTTTTGTCCGGAGTGTGTCTTGCTCCTAGGAGTTTGTTTTTTATTCCGCGAATTGAATCCATACTATTGAAACTACTAAATTGTCGTGTGCATATTATCGGCTTTTGTCCATAATCCCCAGATTCAATGCCCTCAAATCTTATCTTATCCAGCAGATATTCCATTTTCATAATGTTTTATAATTAAAGTAATAAAATCTTCTGGTGTATTTTGTGTATCTCTATTCAATGAGAATCCTTATGCGTATTTAAATGTAATTACTGATAATATATTTTCTATTAATAAGACTGAATATTTATTTAAATTTCCATTCCAGCCCTGCAGCAATTCCAAGATTATCTTTTTCAATGAATCCACTATATCTTCCTTCAACCACAAAATAAAGATTGTCTGCTATTCTTTTTCCGAGCTGTATCTCACTCACTATCTTATTCGGCTTAAAGTTATAGTCCAGGAATCCTCCCACATAAATATTGCCCTGATTAAAACTTTTTTTCCCGTACAAGCCTAATTGCATGCCCTTATTATTAGAAGAAACAGGATAAAATTTCAACCCAATGTTAGTGCTGCTCACAATATCTGATAAATCAGGTTCATACACAAGCCCTAATCTTGTTGTTTCATCTGGCAGCGAAAAATCTTTATTATACTCTGCAGCAACACCTAAACCATTTTTTGCTTTCTTAGATAATCTAAGTTCTGTATAAGGTTTCTTTAGGTTATCCTGGTTTTGTTTTTCTGTTTCTATTTCAACAAATCCAAATAATTTTGTATCTAATGGTAAATCATAAGCGCATCCAGTTACTGTTGCTGTCTGCTTCCCTCTTGAATCATAATAAGCAGATACACTGCCAGATTGCTTTGCAGTGGTACAGCCTGCTATTGTTGCAGCTAATGTTAAACATAGAATTGCATTTTTGATTTTTTGCATTAGTCTCATATATCTCACCATTCCTTAGTAGTTTCAAGAATATATTTAAATATTAACTCTCTAATAATGGAGAGTTAATCGCAATGTTTAAATACAACACCATATTACCAAGCAATATGGACACCTCAATCTTGGAAGACCTTGGATTAAGTAAAGGCGAGATAAGAGTATATTTGACTTTATTGAGAATAGGCTCAACAAAAGTGGGCAGGATAATCGAAAAATCTGGCATGGCAAGTTCAGCAGTGCATAATTCAGCAAATTCATTAATAGAAAAAGGACTTATTTCATATATCAAAAGTGGGAAGATTAAATTTTATCAGGCTGTGCCAGCAAAGCAATTGATTGATTTTATTGAAGAAAAGAAAAAGAAAGTTATAGATATTCTTCCTAATCTGGAATTGATGCAAAACATGGCAGAAGAAAAACAGGAAGCAGAGATATTTGAGGGAATAAAAGGGATAACAAGTATGCTTAATATTCTTATTGAAGATGCTGAGAAAGGAGATGAATATTTGTTCTTTTCCATGAATATAAAAGGACAGAATGAGGAGATACAGAATTTTTTCTCAAAATATGATATTAAAAGAAAAGAACAAGGAGTGATTGTGAAAGGATTGGCTTCAAAAGAACTCAGACAATTATTTGTTAAGAGAAAAACTCTGCAGATGAAATATCCTGATTTTCCTGTGCCTTCAAACATAGGCATATTCAAAGAGAAGGTTACCATGTTTTCATGGAACGAGAAACCAATAGGTTATCTGATAAGATCAAAACAGATAGCAGAGATGTATAAGGATTTTTTTAATAGGATATGGAACATCTCTTAGCGCAATTATCCTAATCTTTAATCCTTCTATACCTGTCCAGCCTGCTTATATAATTCTCTAGATTTTTGACATGCGCATCCAGATAAGCTTTTGCAGATTCTTGCGGTTTTTTTCCATTGTGGCTTCTGACAAAGGTCATGCTTCTTTTGCATGTTTCAATACCGTTTGAATACTTAAGAACAAGTTGAGTATAAGGAAAATCAAATTTAGTATATTTGGTTTTATTGATAAGATTATATTCTATTTTGATAGGCTTGCCTGATTCACCTTCCAGAATCAACTTAGTCAGGTTGATATTTCTTGTGCTATAACCTTGCTTTAGTGCATTTGATTTTTTTAATGTAATATGTGCCATAGCTGTTGTGACTGATGGGTAGTATATAAATGTTTTGGTTAGATTGAGTATAGATAAAATACTCTTGCAATTAGAATCTTTTTGAATCTTCTATTTTTTTCAGAATTCTCAATAATCTCATCCTGACTTTCAGAAATATCCTTTAACTTAAATCACTGCCGCATTCCATCTGCACAACCTTGACATCAATATCTTTGATAGCTTTCAGATCATTCTCAAGATTCTTAATCTCTGATGGCTCGTCTGCAAGCTGGAGAATAATCAATCCGCAGGGCGAACATAGTTTCTCAGTCTCATGAAGACCAAGCCTCACCTTTATTATGCAACCATGTTTTGTAAGAATCTCCTGCACTCTTACAGCAGTGTTATGTCTTTCACTCATGCCTATTAGCATTATTTTTGGAATCATATATAGAATATATTAGCACATATATAAATATCTGTCGTTTTTTATGAGAACACCAAAGCAGCTGCTCCATAAACTCCTGCAGAATCTCCCAGCTTATTCTTCACTATCTTGACATATTTTCTAAGACCATCGACTGTATATTTCTTTGTCCATCTATTCAGCTGCCTGTAAACAGGAAGATTGCTAAGCCCACCTCCTATTACAATTATCTCTGGATTTAATATATTCATAAGTGATGCTATGCCTACTGAAAACATTTCTAATGATTCATCCATGACCTGTTTTGCCTTGCGCTCTTTTGAATAAAATATCTTTATAGGGTCTGGATCTTTGATTCTTCCTTCAGCATTTATATAATCCTTTACAAGATTTGGCCCTGCTGCAAATGACTCTACAGTGCCTCGCAATCCGATTCTTTCTCTTAGCCCACTGGGATCAACCACATTGTGACCAAACTCACCAGAACTCCCTGTTGAGCCAGCATAAATCTTTCCTTCAATTATGATTCCTGCTCCTATGCCTGTGCCATAGATGATGCCAATGATGTTCTTGCAGCCTTTTCCTGCGCCCAGCCTCTGTTCTGCCAATGCAAAACAGTCAGCATCATTTGCTGCTATTACTTTGCATCTGAATTTCTTTTTAAGATATTTGGCAAGCCCAAACCTGCTTAATGCCTCTATTTTTGAAGAGCCTGCAATAGAGCCTTCTTTGGTTATGACATCTGGTATGCTTATTCCTATTCCAGCAATCTTTTTTCCTTCTTTAAGATGTGAAATAATATTGCATATCAATCCAAGAACTTCTTTCTTTGTCATCCGCACTATTGATGCTGATATCTTTTTCCTGAAATATACTTTTTTTTCTTTTATCTTCTTGAACCTGTTGTTGAATAGCACTCCTTCAATCTTGGTCCCGCCTATATCCAAAGCAATAGCATATTCCATCTTCTTCAAGCGCCTCTTTTATCTGAACCTGATCCAGTTTCACTTTTTTCCTCTTCTTTGGCTTTCCCCTGTTTTTTTCTTGCTTCTTCTTCAGCTTCTCTAATCATCTTATTGTATTTCCACTGCCCAAAAAGCGCCCAATAGATTGCAAGCAGTCCGATGATGCTCAACATAACCAGCAGGAAATCGTCCATTTTTCACTTCATTTCTTTTTTCAGCCTTTCTATAATCTCAACAGGCGTAGGGTCAGTATCATATTGCAATGCAAGGAAATATGATGTCCAGTCTCCTATATAGATCGCAGAGAATATTTTTGCCATCCTTGAACTTCCGTTTATAGCAATCTCGATAACATTGCAGTCATTTTCTTTGATTATTCTCTTTGTGATATCCATCCTTTTCCTGATCCTTGGATGGTCTTCGTCGTCTCTGATAATGATTGTTGCGAAATCAGCAAACATATGTGTATATCCTTCAATTTCATTATGATCAAGTTCGGGAAAGAAATTATTAAATGCATGGATTTTTGCATTTTCATTGAAGCTTATCTTCCACTTATATGCTATTGCTTTGTTCTTTTCAGAGCTGTATATGATAGGTATCTTTTTTTCAAGCTTAGCGACAACTTTCTTTGCATAATCCTTATATGCATCGCTTGAAAGAAGTTTAATTGTCTTTTCCACATGACTTTCCTGTTTCTCTATAAGGCCGCTGTTCTCAAGTACTCTCAGCAATGCGAAAAAGATGTAACCGTATGAGCATCTTGGCTCTATTCCTCGATGGATTTTTATGAATTCAACTTGCTGCTTTTCTGCAATCTCTTTAAGTTTTCCTCCTGAAGCCATCACCAGGAGAGGGCATCCTAATTTTAGTCCCTGGCGCAGGCAATTGATTGTTTCTTCAGTATTTCCTGAATAGCTTATCACGACAAGAAGGCTATTTTTGGTGACAAATTTTGGAAGGTTGTAATTCCTTACTATATTGATTGGTATCTCCATGTCAAGGTAACCCTTGAGAATCTCTCCTGGCAGAGCACTGCCTCCCATCCCTGCGATAACCATGTTTTTAATAGTGTCATGAAACTCAATATTATCTCCAAGCTTATATCCTTCTTTAATCTGCATTGGAAATTTCTCAATCACTTTATACATGTTGTTTTTGTCTATCATGCTATATCTCCTCTGCTTCTTTTTGTTATCTTAATATATCTTTGTCATTTTCATTATGGTATTATAGGTAGAAGTATATAAATTTTTGCTAAAGATGTAGATATATATATATACTATTGAAATTTATTATCATTATAGTGGTCAATAAAAAGGTGCAAAATGAAATTTAATTTTAAATCTGGTGTTGGTAAGGGGACAGCATCACAAGAACAAACTGAGGAAAAACTCAAATTACTTTCATCTATGGTTGAACAGTCAACAGAGGGCATGGCAACTACTGACTTAGATGGAAATATCACCTTTCTCAACAATGCCTGGTGCAAAATGCACGGCTATAGTAATTCTAAGGGACTTCTTGGCAAGAACCTTTCTATTTTCCATAATAAAGAACAATTAGAGAACAAAGTCATCCCATTTAACAAAAAAGTCAGGAAACATGGCACTCACAGTGGAGAAGTTGGGCATATAACCAAGGACAGAAAGCCTTTCCCTACTTTAATGGTATCATCTCTATTGAAAGACACTCATGGTAAGCCAATTGGTATGACTGCAATTGCTAAGGACATCACCGAGTACAAGAAATCAGAAGAAAAGATAAAAGAGAGCGAAGAACGTTACCGAATAATGATTGAGAACGCCAATGATATGATATGGACATTAGACACTAAGGGTAATTTTACGTTTGTTAATAGTCAGGCAGCAATTATCAGTGGATACAAATTTGAATCTTTTAATAAAAAATCGTTTGTTCCTATTATTCATCCAGATGATTTAGAAATGGTAAGTGATGTCTTTCAAAAAACCTTGTCAGGTAACTCTCAACAATACACAGTAAGGTGTTATAAAAAAAAGGGTAAGATGTTTATTCTTGCAGTCAACACAGCGCCTATTTACGAAAAAGGTAAAATTGTAGGAACTGTGAGCTTTGGAAGAGACATCACCGCGCAAAAGAAAGCAGAAGGGGAAATCAAAAAAAGAGTTGAAGAATTAGAAAAATTTCATAAACTTATAGTTGGCAGAGAACTCAAGATGATTGAATTGAAAAAGAAGATAAAAAAATTAGAAATAAAATTGAGTAAAAGAAAATGACCTCTTCATTTAATTTACCTCTTACTAATAATTACACAATATTAATAAGCATGTTGCTTTATACTATATAATATCCAGGAGAATATAGGGGATAATTGGTACAATAAAAATGGTAGAACCGCCACCAGGCATGTTTGGAGCTAAACCTGCTCCAAAAGAAGAGAAAAAAGGAGGGCTTTTTGTAATAAAATCTTCTAAGCCTAAGGCTGCTCCGATTCCTTCAGTCACTCCTGCAGAAGTAGCAGCTCTTTCAGGCAGGCTGAGGGTGATTGAGGAAAGGATATACAATCTCAGGCGGAAAAGCCAGGTTACAGACCAGAACATGCTTATGCATAATAAGAAAATTGCTGGCAACATCAGAGATCTTGATTCAGATATCAAAGAGTTAAGGATGGATATAGAAGACATTCGTTCAGTCATGCAGCAGATAATCTCAGAGATGAAAAAGTTTGCAAGCAGGAACGATGTTGATATCATAAAAAAATATGTTGACTTATGGGAACCTCTTAATTTTGTGACAAGAAACGAAGTGGATAAGATTGTCCGCGAGAAAATCACAGAAATACATGGAAAGTAAAAAAAGAATATAGGTGAAACGACAAATGGCTTTATTTGAAAAAAAGAAAAAAACCCCTTTACAGGCCCCTGCAGAAGCTCCAGATGCATCCAGCCTTCCTGTTGATCAAATCAAGGCAATGCAGGCCAGAGGATATGCAAATAATCAGATAATTCAGGCTTTACAGCGCGATGGCTATACCTCTCAGCAGGTATTTGATGCAATAAAGCAGGCTGAACTTAGCGCAGCAGTAGGAGCCCCTCTTCAGGAAGAGGGCGCGCAGCCAGGGATGGTTGGCGCAGAATATAATGAAATGCCTCCTGCAGAAGGCGAGGCTTATCCGCCTGAAGAGACTTATCCTGAAGCTCCTGCAATGCCTCAGCCAGTGCGGGAAGATATGCCTCCCCCTATGGGCGCGCCGTTAGGCAGACCTGGGACTGTAGATTCAGAAAGGATTGAAGAAATTGCTGAAGCTATTATCGACGAGAAATGGGAAGAGATTGCAAAAAATATAAATAAGATCATAGAATGGAAAGATACAATTGAGGCAAAGATACAGGGTCTTGATGAAGATTTCAAGCGGCTAAAGCTTGACTTTGACAAGTTGCATACTAGCATCCTTGGCAAGGTGGGAGAATATGATCAGCACATTCTTAATGTAGGGACAGAAATAAAGGCTATGGAAAAAGTTTTCCAGAAGATTCTGCCAACTTTGACTGAAAATGTAAGCCAGCTTTCCAGAGTGACTGAGCGCATGAAAAAAGAATAAACCTTACTTTGTGTCCATAGTCAAAGATCTGATAGTAAAAGAAGCTATAAAAAAAATCAGCGTTAATCCCAATACTTTCGTATTTGCCAAAGTCTTCCAGAAGTCTTCTTCTTGGTCTTCAGGCACTTCTGTTCCGTCATCTCCTCCGATTCCCCCTCGTTCTGATATGACGCTAACTAGTGAACCTAAAGTTATAATTAAGGCAAGCGCTACAACCCACATACCAATGCCGAATTTCTCGCTTTTAATCAAGCTCATGATATCTTTTTCTGTTGTCCCAAATATCATAAATGCAACAAGCAGGAATACTATGAATATAAAAAGCAGTACCATCCATGGTGCCATTAGAGTGACTGTGTCCCTGACTATTGGAGAAAAAAGAGTCATAATTCCACAAACAGCAGCAAGAAGTGATGCAAGACCTTTATTGTCTTTGAAAAATTCTGTCTTTATCAGGATTGCATATACTACTATGAAAACCAGCAAAAATGGGAAAATAGCCCCAAATTCTTTCAACAATCCTATGTCCATTGGTGTTGCCATTTTATTGAATTATTCTCGGATTCTCGCTTTATTTCTTTCCAAAGAAACCTCCCAGTTTGTCCATAAATTTCTCACCTGGTTCAGGCTTATCGCTTTTTGTGATGAAATTGATTATCAGACCGAACACAACAATTATTATTATCAGCGAGACTACATCCTGACCTAAGTAATTTGTTATTGAATACCATCCAGACCACCAGCCAGCAGATGCTCCGAAGATATATACAACTGCAGCAATGCATAGGATTGATATCCATCCGCTGATAGATGCTCCTGCGAATTTCTGCTCACCAAAGAACAGACCTAACAGGATGAACAGCATGATAATTGCGATAACCACTGCAGCCACTGCAGGAATAGAATTCATCATTATTTCAACAACATCTTTTCCTGGAGGATACCTGCCTGTAGTATGAGGAATCACTGTAAGAAGCGCTATGATCAATGACAAGATAATATTGACCTTCTTCTCCTTAAACATCTTAATCTTTTCCAGCACAGCGAACAATACTGCAAACAATAAAAAGAATGGAAGGAAAAAATCCATGATTATTGGTGTATCCAACAATGTTAAAGCCCTGTTAAAATCATAAACCATATCTTGCACCTCTTGCTATATTTTTATATTTCAATATTATGAACTGTTATTCTTCTTCTTTTTTTACTTTTGTCGTATCTTCTCCTTTTGTCAGCCAGTACATTATCCCTACTGTGAACAATATCAGGAAGATAGATGCCACTCCTGTGCTTGACCAATTATCGCTCATATAATCAAAAGCATATTCAAGCCAGCTGTCTCCGCTGTCTGTCTTTATTGCCTGCAGGAATATGAGCACTATTCCTATGAACATAATAACCATGAAAAGTGTCTTCCAGCCTTTTTCAAGAAACACTCCTTCCCCTTCCTTGTAA
Source organism: Nanobdellota archaeon (assembly GCA_023144115.1). Taxonomy (GTDB): domain Archaea; phylum Nanobdellota; class Nanobdellia; order Woesearchaeales; family JAGLGH01; genus JAGLGH01. Next base: position 11,715 of record JAGLGH010000323.1, read on the forward strand.
AATGATCCCACAAGAATCAGAAACATCACAGAAAGCATAAGCAGAATTACCATATGCGAGGATACTTGCGTGATTACTTCCACAAGCTGCGATGACGCCACCACAAGAAATGATATGACAAATGCTGCCATAGAGTTAAGATTCTTTTTTGTGACTGTTTTATCTCCTACTTTTTCCATGCCAAATACTTTTGTCTTCTCAAGTATTGCATAAACAATCGTAAATACTAGGAGGAATGGCAATATAACATCATATATGCCTATTCTGTCAAAGAACTCCAAACTCTCCCTTAGTGTAGATACTTCTGCCATCTTTTAAATAATCTAGTTTAGAAGTATATAAACATTTCGATTTTGAATGTTTGATTATTCGAGGTTGATTATCTTTGATTCCTTTTTAGCAAGAACCAATCTGCTTCCAATAAAACTCCAAAAAATTCAGTAATATTTATATATGATTTAAATCAAAGATTAAATATATGATTCCCGCAGACAAAATATATCACATTCTAGAAGACCTTAAGAAATTAAGACAGGAGAGGGGTTATACCAGAATCAAATTTAAGAGCATGAGGGAGGAGATGCAGCCACTGGTTGACAAATATCATTGGCACAAGGATGAATTTCTGGACTTAGTTGTAAGGAAAGGCAAGATTTTAGGATACAAAAATATCAAAAAAGAGCTGCAAATCCTGAATTCATTATTGGATTATATTGAAAAGATGCTTAAGAAGAAAGAATTTGTTGAAGTGTTGGTTGCACAAAAGATTGACATAGAGCAGTTTAAAAAAGCAATCAAGTTTAATATGCTAAAACTCAAAGTTCTGAAAGACCGCAACAAAGAATGCAGAAAAAAGATGAAAAAATTCATAACATTTATCAGGGTTGGTGCTGATAAAGATGAATTTAAAAAAGCTCTTGCTGAATGGGATGAAGCGCAATCTAAGCTGGCTAATATTGATAGGCTTGAAAACAGCTTAGAAAAGAAAGTCATGGTAGAGCAGACAAAAAAATTCCCTAAAAATGTAAAGCAAAGAACAGGGATGTGGAAAACTGCAACAGCTTATGCTATGGCTGCAATGATTGGATTTGGAGCAATTACTGGCAGTTATACTTCTAAAGAAGGGATTTCTTTTGGTGGTGGGGCTGCTATGGCTGGTGAGTTGCATGATAAAGCGTTTTATGATGGATTGGCTGAGAAGGCTGAGGATATGAATGATGTAAAAAATTATAAAGATGTTATTAAATTATTAGATAAATATAAAAATGTAACTAATAGTGCCTTTCTATTAAATGAATTAGCACGAGCATATGGTAAAAGTGGAAATATAGATTATGCAATAAACTTATTTGAACAAGGTATAAAATTGAATCCTCATTATACTGCTACATATTATAACTTAGGTGGGATATATGGATATGTAAAAAAAGATAAAGCCAAAGGAATAAAATTTTTTAAATTATCTATCCAATACGCAAATAAAAATGATTCACACATTAAAAATGCACAAAAACACATTAAAAAATTAAGTAAATAGGATAGGGATTAATTTTGAAAAAAAGAGAAAAAAGAAATTGCTATTTAATGATAATCTTGTCAATGGTAGCTATTTTTGTATTATCCTTAGAAGTTAATGGTAGTGAATATGATGAATGGGAATCCACACAACAAGAAGAAGAACCAACCCCTCAAGACAGAGCCAACAGCGGTGACACCTCTGGCATGACTGATGCTGATTGGGATCATGTTAAGCAGAAAGACATCCCACCAGAACACACAGGCAAAGTCCCACCATCTAAAGTAAAAGTAAATGAAATCAAAGACCAATCCAGACTAACATACGAACAACTTAATCACGGAGATAATTACAACTTGATTAAAGACAAATCCAAACTAGATCCTCAAGTAAGAGATCAATTCTTAACAGCATCATCCAATACCAATGTGCAGACTGAAACAAACAATCAGCCTACTGCAGGAGAGGTATATGAGGATGGATTCTATTTTGACAACATCTATTCCATAAGTCTTGATGATACTATCGTCACAAATGCAGCGGGATTCACATATCAAAACAATATCATCACAATTGATCATGCAGATTCTATTATTCTGGAAGGTAGTTGGTCATTCAATGTTGATGATGCAGTTATAAATACTGAAAAATATAAAGTAGGATCTGCTGATGAAGTTACAGTAGGTGATATAAGATTCAATAATGTCCAAAACAGCACATTCTCATTAATCCCCAATGGAGTAATAGTTTATCCAGAAGAAACATTGAACATAACTGATAGCAATGAGGCAGCATTGATATTTCAGCCAAATGAAAATTCAAAAATTTCAATAAAAGAAACTATCCCAAGTATCTATCAAATATCAAACGGAACATTAATATCTCAAGACGAGTCTTTTTCATCAAATCATACTGCAACTATTGAGGTCAACCCATTTACAGGATTCGGATGCATAAACATTGAGCCAACAGGCACATATTACAAGACCTACGATGACATAAGAAAGGATTTTGCCCTGCATATTTACCAGGAATCATACAAACTATGCCTCAAGAAAACTACTGGAGATACCAACCCAATCCCCACAACAGAAAATAATTACGGACTCATCAATTTCATAACAAACACTCTATACCTAAACGGAAAAATCCAATACCTACGCTACCCATTCAAAGAATCAATTATCTCAGCAAATTTCAAAAATATATATGACGGACAGAAGTCAGATACAAAGACAACTATCAATCTGGACACAGCATCATTATCAATAACCAAGCTTGCGATAGTGCAGTCAGATGGATTTAGGTCAATCTCAAATCCTGCTGAATACCTGACTATTGTTGAAGAAGATACAACCACCTGGGTAAACCTCTCACACAAAGAGATAAAATCAATAAACATTGCGCAATATTACATCAACGCTTTACTGATGACAAATATACTCAGGACAGAATTGCATGAGATACACCCTTACAGCCCTCAGTTCATAAATAATTATGTCCAGGGTTTGATTAAAGAAGAAAACAAGATCTATGGTGTGATATGAAAAAAGCGCAAATAAGCATGTTCATAATACTAGGCATAATCCTGGTAATCATAGTTGCATTTGCGTATGCATTCATTCCCTTATTAGGTTCATTGTCAAAACAAGACTCTGGAAATGTGCATTCTTTTGTACAGGCCTGCCTGATTAAGTCTGGAGGGGATGCTGTGCATATTGTCACATTAAGGGGTGGATATCTAAACCCTTTGCAGACAATCACAATCAGCAGCAGAAATATCACTCTTCTTAATAATGGAAACACAAATCTTGTTCCTGATATGGATTTTGTCAAGTCACAGATTGAATCCAAATCAGAAGAACTTTTCACAGGGTGCATAGATGATTTCAGTGCATTCCATGGCAGGTTTGAAACTGGCATCCCAAAGATAACTGTAGATATCTATGCAGATAGCATAAGCTTGATGCTTGATTATCCTATAACAATCTCACATCAGGACTCTGTGAAGAACTATAATAAATTTGCTGCAACAATAGACAGCATAAATCTGCCATCAGTTTTTGCTGCAGCAGAACAGACTGTAAATGATATGATTGCCAGAAAGATGTATAATCTTACTCTTCTAAAATCATTGGGAATACAGACAAAAGCAATTGACTACAAAGATGCAATCATATTTGATTTCAATGATAATGGCATTTTGCATCTTGTGTATGCTGTGCAGTAAAAACCTTTATATAATCCAAAAAATCAATCATTATCTATGAAGAAAATAATGATTATTCTTATGCTGCTTGCATTAGTCCCTGTTATTGCTGCCCAGGAATGCCTGCAGCTTGAAGGGGGCGAAGAGATAAGTTCAGACACTCTGCTCTGCGCAGGGCAATACTCTATAGAAAATACAATTGAGATAACAGCAGATAATATACTGTTTGACTGCGGCGATGCTGTATTGCAGGGGTCATCGTTTATCAGCGCAATCCTGGTAAAAAATAAATCAGGGGTGACAATAAGGAACTGCGAAATAACTGGGTTTGGGAATGCAATATATCTTGAGGATGCAGAGATGAACACAATATCCGGAAACAAGATAACTGACAATAACAATGGAATAGTCCTGCATAATTCTCCTGAGAATATCATCCTGCAGAACATATACTTGAATAACAGAAGGGATGTATTCGAATTCACAACAGAACAAAAAGATAATGGTGTAGAAAATGAAATGCAGATAAGCATTGAATTAAAACAAAAGGAAAATGAAGCAGCAGAATCTTATAATAATCTCAAAGAATTATTCTCTCAATATATAGATCAATCACAAGAGACTGTGGTTATAAACAGGACTATCATTTACAATGCGACTGACAATTCAACAACAATCCGGATTTCCATCAATCCAAAAACTACAGCAATAAACTATAGCTATTATGAAAAAATACCCAAATGCATGGCAATATATGCAAAAGAGATTGTCTTTAAAGACACAAATTATGAAGTAATTGTAGATGATCCTATCATAAGGTGGAATTTTGCTGAACCCCTGGTGCAGGAAGAGATAATCTCATACAAAATAAAAAAGCTTCTGACAGAAGACTGCAAAAAACTTCTTGAGGGATTTGGGTTTGCAACAGAATTTGAAAAAGAATCAGATTATCCTTTCATAATTCTTGGAATTCTTATTACAATGGGAACTATTGTAGTAGTTCTTTATGTGAGAAGAATTAAGAAATGAGTTTCATCAGGAAATTTTTTTAAATTCTTTTATTGATATTCCAGTATATGCTGCTAAAGCTATGATATAAAACAGCATTACAATGCCAAAGAATACGAATAATTGCAAGGCAATTAAATACTTGCCATCCTGGATGACAGAGGTTATTGCAGATATAAAGTAATTTGCATTGCTTATGAAATAAAGATATGCATATGATGCAACCATCAAATTGACTATCCCTAGAGAAAAAGCAATAAAACATCTTTTTATAAATGATATCTTTGACAGGAAGATTACAAGGGCTAATACTATTAATGCTGCAATTATTGCAATCTCTGGGTTCTGGATCCCTGATGTCTGTATGTCTACTCCCACAATGCTTTTATCACTGAATTTAGTCATCCTAAATACTGGTGAAACAATAAGCGCTGTTACAGAACAAAGAAATATTCCTAGTTTAATTGCAGAAATTTTTATTTTTTTCCACTTGAAAAAACTGTACCACACAAATGCAGGAAGAAAGAGAAGAAGCATTATTCCTATTGTATTAAGGAGATATGCCAATATTACAAATGCCTTGCTTATGATTCCTGCTGCATTATGAAGATTGTTAGCCAATAGGGCATAGATATTCTGGTGCGTAGCAGGATCAAGATACCCAAAATATACAGGCTTGAAAAATGCAATAATAAAAGGAAGAATAAAAGTTGCCAGATCTATAAGCAGATGAAGCGTAAGAATGCCTGATACTGCAATAAATATTGTCTTTTTTTGATTAAAGAGGGATACAAATCTTTTATAGAAATCTTCTCCAAAGTGGCCAATTTTATATATGATTTTTTCTAGATTATATTTTTTATGTCTCCTTATTACATAAAATAAATATCCTGCTATCAAAAGCATGATAAGGGGAGCATCTGTTACAATTGCCAGCCATTCTATAATATATTCAAACAATACTATGAAAAAAGACGAAAGGACTATAAAAATTGTTATGCTTCTTATGCCCATGCCCCATAACTGTTTGGGAGGCTTTCCTGATTCCTGGATTATCCCCAAAAGGCTCTGCTTTCTTATACCAAATTTTCTAGCCATATAGACTGAAAGCAAAAGCAATATCAATCCGCCTGCCATAAATGTAAATTCTTCAATAATGCTGGAGTGCAGCCCTATAAATTCAAAAAATCTCTGGAAAAGCATACTTTTTTCTGCAAGAAGATCTACAGATGCAGTAAACTTCCTAAATGCCAGCAAAATATAAGATATTATAATCAAGACATTTATATCATGACTTGACTTCCCAAAAAGGATTTTTGAAATATCCAGACTATAGAAAAGATATGCCACAAGAGTCCAGGATGCTATCTTTTTTATGTAATCTATGTCTCCCGGAAGAAAGCCTGCAAAATCAAATATGTTCAAAAGAATGATAATCATAAGAAATGTATCTTCTATCAGATGCCTGATGCTTTTTCTCATATTGAATTCTCAGACCTTGTAATATTTATAGGTTTCTATTGCTAAGCATACAGCAATGCAGCTTTAAACCATGGGCAGTAGATATCAACATTTTTCTTCATATCTTTCATCAATTCAGCAGGGCTCATTAGCTTGATATCTGATACTTCTTCTGGGTTTGGTTTTATCTCTGATGTATTGATAAATCCTGTAAAAAGCGCGCAGATTTCCTGCTCTAATCCTTTTGTTGAATCTCCTGTATAATACCTGAATTTTGAAAGATATTTCAGATGTAATGCTTCTACACCAAGCTCATAAAGAATCCTGTCTTTTGCAGAGGACATGTAATCCTCTGGCTGCTCATTGCTTTGCAGTCTGAGATGGCTGGCAACAGTCCCATCCCAGTAGCCAGGCCATATGTCTTTATTGGCGTTTCTCTGCGCAATGACCATATTCCCATTGTGTCTTTCAAAAAGTGTCACAAGATATCC